>PASS01000040.1 GCA_002712165.1 Fidelibacterota bacterium | reverse complement strand
CTTTTTCCACAGTTCTCTCCCTTTGGGCAGCATTGTGTGTAGCTTGCTTATAACATGCTAGCAGAGTCTCTGGATCATTTTTCCCATGCTACAATCGACTCATGGGAGTTATAGACATTAATAATATAGGATATTCCTTATGGCTTATGACCTTGTCATCAATGGAAAAAATCACACTGTCGAAGTAGAAGGGGAAATGCCTCTTCTATGGGTACTACGAGATGAATTGGGTTTGACCGGCACTAAGTATGGCTGCGGCATAGCTGCTTGTGGAGCATGTACAGTGCATATTGATGGCCGTGCAGCGCGCAGCTGCAACTTACCCGTAGCCGCGGTTACAAAACCTGTCACAACCATTGAGGGCCTATCCAATGATTCCTCACACCCTGTGCAACAGGCCTGGGTTAAAAAACAGGTTCCTCAATGCGGCTATTGTCAACCTGGTATGATCATGGCGGTATCAGCCCTATTCGCAAAAACACCAAACCCAAAAGAAGATGAATTAAAACAGACAATATCTAATGTTTGCCGTTGCGGCACTTACGACCGTGTGCGCGAAGCCGTTGCTTCACTCGTCGAAGTTTAGAGGAGGCAATTATGAAACTCACACGGCGCAAGGCGATTCTGGGCACATCTTTGGTCGGCGGCGCTCTTCTCATTGGATATGCCGTACGGCCATATCCACAACGCGAAAACGCCCGCGCCATATTAGGACATGGCAAAGATGGGGCGGTATTGACGACCTGGGTCAAAGTTTACCCAGATAACCGCGTCGAAGCTATTGTACCTCATTGTGATATGGGACAGGGCTCACAAACTGCCCTTGCACAAATGCTTGCCGACGAATTAGACGCCGACTGGGGTCTGGTCTCGATACTAGAAGCTCCAGCACATGAAGCCTTTGCAAACTCTGCATTTTTAAAAGGATTCGCTGGCGATCTTGGCATACCCAATATGCTGACGAGTGGAATAAACCTAGTCTCCGGCATGGCTGCGCGTCTAGCAAACATGCAAATTACTGGTGGCAGCGCCTCAATCCGCTTTACTGGTCAGCTCGCCATGCGCCCAGCCGGTGCCGCCGCACGCGATTTATTTATTCAAACCGCAGCAAAAGCTTGGGACGTAGCCTCAGGTGAATTAAGAACAGAAAAAAGCTTTATCTTCCATGATGCCACCAGCAGGTCAGCTTCATATGGCTCCTTAATTGAGGCCGCCTCATTAATAGAAATTCCTCAAAATATAAATTTAAAAACATCCGAACAATTTACAATTATGGGCAAATCCATGCCCCGTCTTGATATACCGGAAAAAGTAAATGGCAGTGCCAAATATGGTATCGACACCAGAGTCAACGGTATGAAATTCGCGGCCATCCGGCATAGTCCGATCTTTGGTGGGCAAGTCGACACTATCGATGAGTCATCTATTACAGGAAGGCGTGGCGTGGATCGTGTTATTCACCTTGGAGATGCAGTAGCTGTGGTAGCAAACAATACCTGGCGAGCAGAACAGGCTGTGCGAAAACTAAATGTGACATTCAAAGGCGGCGAAAGCGCTGGGCTGTCTTCTGAAGGAATATTTGCCGAATTTGAAAAAGCGGTCTCAGGCCCACCCACAAGCGACGACCGAAATATAGGCGATATGGAGAATGCTTTTGCAGACGCAGGAAAGATAATTGAGGCCACCTACCGTGCACCCTTTATTGCTCATGCACCAATGGAACCGCTAAACTGTACAGTTCTGGCGCGTTCCAACGGTACCGCAGAGGTCTGGGTAGGGTCACAAAATCCTTTAGGAGTATGTAAGACCGTAGCCAAAACCCTAGATTATGATCCGGAGAAGGTAGTAGTCCATCGGTTACCTATGGGCGGTGGGTTTGGCCGCCGCGCCGATGTAGAGCCAGCAGCTCAAGCGGCAAAAATCGCAGCTGAAATAAAGGATACACCAATCAAACTTACATGGTCACGTGAAGAAGATACACAGCACGACCATTATAGGCCCGCTGGTGTCAGTAGATTTCGAGGCTCTCTTGATGAGAAAGGAAATCCCACAGGATGGCTAAATGTCTACAATTGGAAGGATCACCCTGGTGAAGCCTCACTGATTCCTTACAACATTTTAAGTCAGAACATTGGTTATGTTGATGCCAAAGCACCAATACCAACAGGAGCATGGCGCAGTGTAGCACACTCGCGGCATGGCTTTTTTACAGAATCTTTCGCAGATGAAATGGCGAATGCCGCAGGAGTCGACTCTTACGAATTTCGTCGTAAGCTTTTAGCCGACTCGCCACGATTCTTAGATGTGCTTGATATGGCCGCCGATAAAGCAAACTGGTATACCCCACTACCTGAGGGGTCAGGCCGTGGTATTGCCATTCACAAAGCATTCGGATCTATTACGGCCCAAGTAGCAGAAGTCACTTGGAAACCCGAAGGTGGCATTGCGGTAAACCGGATAGTTTGTGTTATGGATTGTGGTGAAATAGTGAATCCGGACACGGTTCAGGCACAGCTACAAGGTGGTGTTTTATATGGTTTAAGCGCCGCGTTGTATGGCGATATTACGATCTCGAATGGGCGTGTATTACAATCAAACTTTAATGATTATCGAGTTATCAAATTGTCTGATGCACCAGTTGTTGAAACCCACGTAATCAGATCTGGAGCCCCAATGGGCGGCGTAGGTGAACCGGGCACACCAGCAGCGGCTCCTGCAGTAGCAAATGCAGTATTCGCAGCAACGGGGCAACGACTTCGCAATATGCCTTTCAATTTAGATCAGTTTCCCGCTCGCACAGCTGAAAATACAACGGGCAGTGTATAACCTGTAATCGGTATATTCAGTCTGACCATATTGATTGTATGAATATTTTACTGAGTGATTGGAAGATGGCCAAACAATCAATCGCGTTATCCGATCAGTCTATTCTATAAAAACTGTGTTTTAAAAACGTAAGACTCCGTTGCCAGGCTTTTTAAAAGGTGCGTTTAGGGATGCTGAGATCGCTATACCAAGAGCATGACGTGTGTCGACAGGGTCAAGTAAGCCATCATCCCATATTTCAGAAGTGGAGTAATACGCTGACATTTCCTCTTCATAAGCCTTCAGAGTCTTAAGTCGAATTTCCTCAAGTAACTGCTTGTCTACCTCCTTGCCCTGCCGCTTGAGCTGGGCGCGTTTTACATCCATTAGAGTACTTGCAGCCTGCTCTCCACCCATCAACCCAACTTGATGTGTTGGCCAAGTAAATAGCATACGGGCATCGAATGCCCGACCGCACATGCCATAGTTCCCCGCACCAAATGAGCCATGACACATTACGGTGAATTTAGGCACGTGACTATTGGTTTGTGTCATGATCATTTTTGCACCGTCCTTGGTTATACCCGCGATTTCATAATCGCGGCCAACCATGTATCCAGTGATATTCTGTAGGAATAAAATCGGTGTGTTATTTTGATTGCAAAGTTCGATGAAGTGGGCCCCTTTTAGCGTGCTGTCATTAAATAAGACTCCATTATTCGCCAGAATTCCTACTTTATATCCCCATATATGGGAAAAGCCGCATACAAGGCTAACCCCATACGCCGGTTTGTATTCATGAAACCTACTACCATCCACAATACGCGCAATCACTTCACGCATATCAAATGATTTTTTGATATCATCAGGAATAATGCCGTAAAGCTCGGCAGGATCATATAATGGGTCCTCTGGGCAGGCTGTTTCTATATTGACTTTATCAGTGCGTTCCCATTGCCCGACAATGTCGCGACCAATTGCAATCGCTTCATCTTCCGTTGCTGCAGGGTAGTCCACTGTCCCACTTTGTTGGGTGTGAAGGTCGCAACCACCAATCTCATCAGCAGTCATGACCTGCCCGGTTGCTGCCTTAACCAGTGGCGGCCCACCCAGGAATACACCGCCAGTACCACGAACGATCACGCTATAGTCACTAAGACCAGGAATATAAGCTCCACCGGCTGTACAGTGGCCTAGCACAATAGCAAGTTGTTTCACGCCCATCTCACTGAGAATGGACTGATTGCGAAATATTCGGCCTGCCATATACCGATCGGGAAATAGATAAGGTCCTAATTGTAACTGGCCACCCGCTGAGTCGCAAAGGTGAACAACCGGCAATTGGTTTTCGATAGCCATATCTAGGCAACGAACAATTTTTTTAATCGTTAATGGGTACCAGGCACCACCCTTTACAGTGGAATCGTCTGCATGGACAATGACTTCACGACCAGAAACAATGCCGATGCCGGTTATATTAGATGCCCCAGGCGCTTCCCCACCATAGGCCATATTGGCAGCTAGGCTGCTAAATTCCAAAAATGGCGTGCCAGGATCTAGCAACTTCTCAAGGCGCCTTCGCGGAGTCATTTTCCCATACTTCTCCAGACGGTCTAAATCACGTTGTGGTCGCTTATATCGTGCAAAGTCTTGTTTTTGCTTTAGTTCAACTGCGAGATTTTTGTTGTAAGAATAACGTCTACGGAACTCCTCCGAGCTTGTGTTTATCTGTGTTTTTAAAGCAGGCATGGAGAACCTTTCTCATCAGACAGAAATTCTTGATCGTCTTCTACTCTAACAATAAGAATATATGGCTTATTTTGTAGAGCGTGCTTTTTCAACTTCCTTAACGAAGTCAATATTTGCTGTTGAAGTCAAGAGGGACACGCCAGACAGTACCCTAGTATCAACGAAAAACCCTGGCGTATATGATATTTTCAGAGAGCGGGCTAAATCAAAATTTGAAATAATTTGATCGGCGATTTCCGGTGAATCCATATCCTCTAGCAGTTGGTTTATATCAAGACCGACAGTCTTAGCAATTTTGATTATAGTTTCAATGCTAAGCTGCCCCCGATGGTCCATCATGGCGTAGTGAAATATTTCATGTTTACCCTGCCTATGAGACGCCAAAGCAGCGCGCGCGGCAAAGCGAGACTCTGTACCCAGAATCGGAAAATCTTTAATGACGACCCTAATGTTCCCGTCTTCTTTCGCTATTTTACGGATTCGCCTTTCGGCAGCCTTACAATAACCGCATTGGTAATCGAAAAATTCGACGATGCTAACGTCACCATTTAAGTTACCAAGGACGGGGGTACCTAAATCATAAAGAAGTAATCGAGCTTTTCTTTCAGCTACTGCGCTGGATATTTTTTCAAGCTCAACCTGCATTATTTTCTGCACAGTCTCACTCGATTGTGCAAACGCATTATTAGACGCAGATATAAACAAAACTATTACTGACAGTATGTGGAAATATGAAAAATAAGTCTTATGCCTCATAAGCCATCTCCTCATTTCAACATGGGTCCAAGATAGAATCCTAAAATTAGATTCTAGAATTATTAGCTTACACCACAGAACAATTCTGATTTGGTAAAACCTGCAACACAATCCGGCAATAAATCTATTTCAGTTAAATGACTCCGGACACTAAGAAACAAACTTTTAGCTTCAATCCATTTTGAAGATAAAGGCCGGCTCACCTCCACCATGAACGGCAAGCTGAGCGCCACTAATGTATGATGAGGCAGTTGAAGCAAGGAAAAGGCAGGCTTCAGCGATGTCCTTAGGCTTACCCATACGCTTGAGCGGAAGCCCACTAGCAAGATTTTCTATACCGCGCGGACCGTAGTATTGCTCAGCATCAGGGGTCGCAATCAATCCAGCGACAATAACATTAACTCTTACTTTTGGTCCCCATTCTGCTGCAAGGGATTGCGCTAGGTTCACTAACCCAGCCTTAGCAGCACCATACATAGCCGTACCAGGAGATGCCCGTGTCGCCGAAACGCTAGCTATATTAATAATAGCACCACCCCCATTCTGTACTTGCATCACTTTATTTGCAGCTTGGGCACAATACATAGGACCCAAAAGATTTAGCTCTACGATTGAGTCGAAGAGCCTTGGTGAGGAATCGGCTGTTGAGAGCTCCGGGGTACCACCTGCATTATTAACCAAAACGTCGAGGCGCCCGTGTTTAGCGACGATGCTCTCAATCCAACTAGAAACAGCATCAGCCTTGCGCACATCACAAGACTGAAATTCGGCAACACGTCCTTCTACAGTAGGGATCTTGTCTGGCGGCTTGCGTGCACACATAACAACTATTGCCCCAGCGGCCAGAAATGATTCGGTGATTGCTGCACCAATGCCTTTCGTACCACCAGTAATAGCAATGACAGATCCTTGAAAATTGAATTCGGATTCGGGCATGTGCTTCCCTTTTTATCGCTCCGGATAATAGCGTGCAATTTTATCAGCAACACAAGCTGGGCGCGCCTGACCTTCTATCTCAATAGTAATACGATATGTTACCTGATAAGCGCCTTTTATTTCTTCCACCTTCATAATTTTACCTATACTTCGTATCCGCGAACCAATTTTAACGGCGCTGGGGAAACGAACCTTATCGCAACCATAATTAACTCCCATAGCTATATTTTGGACATCAATCAATTCAGGCAAAAATTTAGCGGCAAGCGCAAGAGTTAAAAATCCATGAGCAATAGTGGCGCCGAACGGTCCTTCTGCTGCCTGTTCAGGGTCTATGTGAATCCACTGGTGATCATCGGTTGCATCGGCAAATAAATTGACACGTTCCTGCGTCATTTCCATCCAGCCGCTGGGATCAAGAACCGTACCTTCAGCGCCCATTAAATCTTTCGGCGTTTTAAATATTCTTGGCACAGTACTAAGCCCTTTGACTCGAAACTGAAATTACTTCACCAGTCATGTAGGTAGAATAATCGCTGGCAAGAAAAGCAACGACATTCGCAATCTCCCAAGTCTCCGCGGCGCGACCGAAGGCCTCACGCGATTTCAACTTCAGCAACAATTCTTCAGAAGTCACTTTATTTAAAAATTCATGCATAGCAAGACTAGGGGCAACAGCATTAATTCGGATGCCAGAACGTGCAACTTCCACAGCAGCACAACGTGTGAGTGCCATAACTCCTGCTTTCGACGCCGCGTAATGAGCTTGCCCACTTTGAGCGCGCCATCCAAGCACAGACGCATTATTAACTATAACTCCGTGTTTACGTGCAGTCATATGTTTAAGCATCGCACGCATCATACGAAATGTACCGGTAAGAGAAGTCTCGATGACCGCATACCACTGTTCGTCAGTCATTTCGACAATATTAGCGGTACCCCCAAGGCCGGCATTGTTAACAAGAATGTCAACATGACCCATCTTTTTCACGGCGCTATCAACCAGTGCCTTAACTTGGTCTTCTTTAGTCACGTTACAAAGTTTATTTAGAATCGTTTTGCCAGATTTTTTTGATAATTTTTCGGCGGCAGTTAACAAGCGCTGTTCATGAATATCACTGATCATAACCTGCGCACCCTCATCAACCGCACGCTCAGCAATAGCGAATCCGATACCAGTGCCAGCAGCAGCAGTAATCAATATAGTCTTACCGTTTAGGAGCCCACGCCCTTCGGGACGCTGTGGCGGAACCATTTTAATCATGAATCTATCCTTGCAGTTTTATCTTCTAGGTTCCTTTGGCATGCCAAGTGCCCGTTCAGCGATGATATTACGCTGGATCTGGTTGGTACCGGCATAAATAGTATCGGCACGTACAAATAAAAAGAGACGCTGCAAAGATGAAAGGTCATATGGCACATCTTCGCCTATCTCAGCGTCAGGCCCAAGTACGTCCATAGCCAGCTTGCCAAGATCACGATGCCAAATAGACCAAGAAATTTTATAGATATAAGCTTCGCGAGGTAACTCGGCTGCCGCAGGCCTGCTGAGCATTCTTAGGGCGTTGGCACGCATAGCCTTAAGACCGATCCAAGCATCTACGAGTCGACGTTGTATCATAGGGTCTCGGTCGCGGCCATTTTGACGAGCAATATCAATGATCGCATCCAGTTCATTACGAAACTGCATTTGTTGACCAAGAGTAGAAACACCACGCTCGAAAGCTAACGTGCCCATAGCGACGCTCCAGCCCTCGCCGGGCCTACCAACTATGTTGTCTTCGGCGGTACGTGCACCATCGAAATATACTTCATTGAATTCCGAAGTCCCTGTCATCTGCATGATCGGCCGCACAGTAATACCTGACTGGCGCATCGGCACTAAAATGTAAGAAAGGCCACGATGGAGCTTTGAGTCTTCTTCAGTGCGACAGAGAACAAAGCACCAATCGGCATGCATTGCGAGTGAAGTCCAGGTCTTTTGGCCATCAATTACCCACTCGCCGTTTTCAAGCCTCGCCTTAGTGCGAACATTAGCAAGGTCAGACCCAGCGTTCGGCTCTGAGTAGCCTTGGCACCATAATTCTTCACCTGCAACAATAGGTGGCAAAAATCGCTTCTTTTGCTCGTCATTGCCAAATGTGCTGATCGTTGGACCAACTAGCCCTTCGCCTATATGTCCAACCCGACCCGGCCCACCCGCCCGAGCATACTCTTCAAAGAAAATGACTTGCTGTTCTATAGATAAACCTCGCCCACCATCCTCTTTTGGCCAACCAACACAAGTCCAACGAGATTCCGCCATGCGTTTTTCCCATTCATGGCGAAGGTCATGAAGACTATGTTCATCACCCGGTCCTCCGCGGCCTTTTAGCTGCGCGAAACGCCCGGATAGATTTGATTTCATCCAGTCCGCAACTGTTCTACGGAAGGTTTCATCTTTTTTGCTAAAATTTAAATCCACAACATTCTCACCTACTTAACTGCAGGTGATCAGCGATCACATTGCGATGATCATCAGGAATACCAAGAAATGATTCTGTCGCACGTGCATTCTTAAAATAATGGTGGAGATCATATTCCCAAGTAAAGCCAATACCCCCATGCAACTGAATAGCATCAGCCGCAACTGCAAAGTACGTTTCAGAGCACATCACTTTTGCTGCTGCTGATGATTCAGAAAATTCGCCAGAATTAGAGTCTGCTAGAGCTGCAGCGTAGTAGGCAATAGACCGTGCCGACTCTACACCAATCATCATATCTGCTGCCTTATGCTTGACAGCTTGAAAACTACCTACGGGACGGCCGAATTGAATGCGCTCCTTGGCATAGCTAACGGTCATATCAAGACAACGTTGGGCTGCTCCAACTTGAAAGGCCGCAAGACTCACGCAAGCGCGCCGTGTGAGGTCTCTCAATATCTTGCACCCCTCCCCTTCTTTACCAATTATTGAAGATTTAGGTAATACGAGACCATTGCAAGTGACTGCTGCCTGACGACGGGTTTGGTCCATAGTCACAAGTCTTCGGCGAATAAGGTTTGGTGAATCGCCAGGGACGGCAAAAATACTGACGCCGTCCTCACCGCAAGAGCCCTTCTCACGAGCAGCGAAGAAAAGTATATCAGCACTATCACCGAAAGGTACGTAATACTTCATAGCGGTAAGATGTACATGCCCGTCCCGGTGCAAATATTGGGATTTGAGTAAGGCTGGATTCCATTCACCACCCGGTTCGGTGACAGCTACAGTTCCCGTCAACTCACCCGAGGCAAAACGCGGAAAGTACAATTCTTGGGCTTTATCATCTTTGCTAATCAGTAGTAACTGCGTCGCCAAGCATACCGTGCTTTCAAAGGGTGATGGAATTAACGTGGCTCCAAGCTCTTCCATCAGGATTGAGAGATCCACCATGCCAAGACCAAGGCCGCCGTAGAATTCTGGAGTGATCAGTCCTGCCCAGCCCATTTGCGTGGACATCTCGTTCCAAAGGGCTGGGTCAAATCCACTTGAATTAGAAATACCTTCTGCCCGAGCGTTCGCGCGATCAGCCAAAAAGCTGCGCGCTGATTCTCGGATTATATTTTGCTGCTCTGTAAAGGCAAACTGCATGAGTCTGCCTTTACGTACCATAAATTTTTTGTGGCGGTACCGCTTGCTTTACAAGTTTGCGGACGGATTCACCAATCTCTGAGGGTATCCAACGCTCTCCTTTGTCAAACTCCGGCCCAGTGCGCCAACCGTCTGCAACAGAAATTTTGCCTCCAAATATCTCAAAGCAGCACCCCGTAATATCACCAGAAAAAGCGCTCGCAAGCCATACCACTAGAGGGGAGACATTGGCAGGATCGTAAATATCAAACCCAAATTCAGGCTTTTTCATCATTTCGGAAAACAGAACCTCTGTCATCCCTGTGCGGGCCTGTGGTGCTAGTGTATTAGCGGTAACCCCATAGCGGTTCATCTCAGCAGCCTGCACAAGGGTCAATGTCGCAATCCCACCTTTGGCGGCTGCATAATTAGATTGAGCGATGGAACCCTGTAGACCTGCCGCTGAGGACGTATTGATAATACGTCCAGAGACTTCTCTACCAGCCTTGAATTGCTCTCTCCAATAGCGTGCCGCATGGTTAGTCACGCAAAAATGCCCTTTAAGATGAACTTCGATAACTGCGTCCCATTCTTGCTCACTCATACTAGTGAACATGCGGTCACGCACAATGCCAGCGTTATTAACTACGGCATGAATATCTCCAAATGTTTCTAGGGATGACTTGATGATTTTGCCTGATTCTTCCCAGCTAGTAATATCATGTCGGTCAACTATTGCCTTACCTCCAGCACCTTTAATCTCTTCAACAACAGTCACCGCGGCATCTACATTGATGTCATTAACAACAACGTTAGCACCTTCGTCCGCTAATGCTAGTGCGTGTGCGCGGCCTAATCCGGAACCCGCGCCAGTCACAATGGTGGTACGATTTTCACAAATTTTAGACATGGGCACCCCTAGATTTCATCCTTTAAAGTCGTTCAATGATGGTGACATTAGCCTGGCCCCCACCCTCGCACATAGTCTGCAACCCATAGCGCGATTTTCGGCGTTCAAGCTCATTTAGCATTGTAGTCATGAGCCTCACCCCTGTTGCACCCAAAGGATGGCCAAGCGCAATGGCACCACCATTTACGTTTACCTTATCAGGATCAATACCGAGCTCCTTAATCCAGGCCATCGGCACCGACGCAAAGGCTTCATTACATTCAAAAATATCAATATCACCCAACTTAATACCAGATTTCTCTAGAGCATGACGAGTAGCAGGTATCGGAGCAGTTAGCATCCAAACCGGATCAGATGCACGTACTGACATATGATGAACGCGCGCGCGCGGTTTAAGATTATGAGCCTTCACCGCAGCCTCTGATGCAATCAGCATAGCCGCCGAAGCATCTGCATTCTGACTAGAAACACCAGCTGTAATGCGACCGTTAGGTAGTAATGGTTTTAGTGTTGCCATTTTTTCAATCGTCGTATCACGGCGCGGGGTTTCGTCCATAGTGAGGCCATTAATCGGTACTATTTGCGAATCAAATCGGCCTTTATCGATAGCAGCAATCGCCTTACTGTGGCTATCGAACGCATATGCCTCCATACTTTCGCGAGTAACCTGCCATTTCTCAGCGATCATATCAGCAGAGCGAAATTGGCTGATTTCTTGCGTACCATAACGCGCAGTCCATCCAGCTGAATCAGAAAATGGATCATCAAATCCATAAGGTTTTGCTGCGGACATGGCAGCAGTAATCGGAATCATGTTCATGGTCTGTACGCCACCAGCGATGACCAAGTCCTGTGTACCGCTCATAACGCCTTGTGCGGCGAAATGTACAGCTTGCTGTGACGAGCCACATTGACGATCTATAGTTACACCCGGGACATGCTCGGGTAATCCGGCAACGACCCAGCATGTTCGAGCAATATCTCCTGCTAGAGGGCCGATAGCATCTAGCGCACCAAAAATCACATCATCTATTGCACCTGCATCAATTTTTGTACGCTCAACAAGCGCCTTTAGAACATGTGCTCCTAGGTCGGCTGGATGAATTTTGGCCAAAGAGCCCTTTTTACGACCCACTGGTGTCCGCAAAGCATCGATTAAGTAAGCTTCAGGCAATTTTATACTCTCTTTCCATACAACCCAGCTCCAAGATCCATGTATAAATCGCCGGGCAAAACTAAGGTCCAATATGATCAAGTGAAGTGGTAAATACCACCACCATGTAGATGCTTATATCCAATAAGATGCCTTTTTTGCGGAAATTTTTTGAACTATGTTTCTGAGATAGTAGTTTGCTGCTCTACAATGTCGGCATTCAAGTGGAAAAGCCTAAAACTGAATATTAGAGGAAGTTAATGAAGCCGATTTTTCCGCACCCCGCACAGGCTAATTATGCCCTAGCGGTGTTGCTTATCGCCTATATTCTCTCTTTTGTTGATCGCCAGATATTGAGCCTCATGGTTGGCCCTATCCGGAGTGACCTCGATATTACTGATTTCCAAATGAGTCTATTACAGGGTATGGCCTTTGCTTTATTCTACGCTATTTTAGGAATTCCAATTGGCCACCTTGCAGACCGCAAGAATCGCAAAATCATTATAATGATCGGAGTATTCTTTTGGAGTGCAATGACGGCAGCCTGCGGCCTAGCACGCACTTTTAGTATGCTTTTTCTCGCTCGTATGGGCGTAGGAGTGGGCGAAGCAACTTTATCTCCATCCGCCTACTCAATTTTAAGTGACTCCTTTCCTCCACACCGACTTGCACGTGCTACTAGCATATTTACCATGGGCATTACCCTGGGCAGCGGTATGGCTTATATNCTCGGCGGTACAGTTCTCGGATTAATTTCTGAGACAGATCCAACANCTTTGCCAATCNTCGGTGAGCTNGCTCCTTGGCAATTGGCATTTATTATTGTGGGAGCNCCCGGCCTGATNGTTGGTTTGCTNGTAATGACTATTACAGAACCAACCCGCCAAGGGCTGGTCCAAACTAAAGCTGGAGNGAAGGCANANNTATCTACCAAAGATGCNTTCATATTNATGAAGNATAGATGGCGTGTCTACGNACCTATATTCNTTAGCGTCGCTATACTTGGCATTNTGGGCTACGGATATCTTAATTGGTATCCTACATTTATGATCCGTACCTACGGTATGGAGGCTAGTGAAGTCGGGCTACATTTCGGTACAATTTATCTGATTTTTGGAACGGCCGGTGCCTTTGGTGGGGCCATTTTGTCGGAATTTCTTAGTCAACGTGGATATAAAGATGCCAATCTTCGAACAGTAATGTTCGTTGCTATTGCCCTCGTTCCAATGGCTTTAGGAACTCTTATGCCCACAGCTCATCTAGCCCTTATTACAGCGATACCAACTGTATTTTTGCTTAACGCATTTTTTGGTGTCTCTATAGCAGCCTTACAAATAGTGACTCCAAATCAGATGCGTGCGGTTCTGTCGGCTATTTTCCTATTCTTAAATACTCTTGTTGGACTTGGGCTAGGCGCAAGTTTCGTTGCTTTCTTCACAGATTTCGTATTTGGATATGATTTGGCACTTCGCTACTCGATCGCCCTCGCCGCTATAATCACGTGCCCTCTAGCTGCGATCGTGGCCAATTTNGGACTCAAGCATTATCGTAACGCTATCACTGAAGCGGAGACATGGACTGAACTGAATAGTGCAATCAATTAGCTCTATCACATGACCTTGATGCTAAAAAGTATGCGGCGGGTCATTTGCCCGCCGCATACTTTATTATAGTCTTGTGCTGTGGCGAAATTATGCTGCCACCATTTTCTTGGCGGCATCAACAGTTCCAGCCGCATCCGGCGTCATCCATTTGATCATTTCGCGGTTACCCGGCGGCGGGGCATCAGGGAAGGCCAAGCGGGCAAACTGCGCGCCTGGCACATCAATAGCCGCCCGAGCGATTATCTCAGCGGAAGCGCCCATCGTCTCATGGCCATGATCCACGACTAGTAACTTACCAGTCTTGCGGACAGATGCTGCAATCTGAGTCGCAGGCATAGGCTTGATTGAACGGATGTCAACAACCTCGACACTTACGCCATCTTTTTTAAGCGTCTTGGCTGCCTTATTAACGTCACCCATGGAAGGTCCAATGCCGACAATCGTGATGTCGCTACCCTCCTGGACAATATTCGCCTCGCCGATCTTCAGTGCATATGCATCATCTGGAACATTGGTTCGTACCCGGTTGATTCCGCCATAGTGGTAAAAAACTACAGGGTCGGGGTCACGAATGGCCGCGATCATTAAGCCTTTGGCATCATGCGGGTTCGATGGGACTACTACCTTTACCCCTGGTAACCCCGCAAACAGCGCTTCCTGGCCTGCGTCCGCGTGCTGGCCAGCCATTCCCGGAGTTCGACCAGCGCCATCCTGCCAAAGCACAAACGGCATGGACGCTTGGCCTCCAGTCATATGACGTAGTTTTCCTATTTGGTTGAACACCAAATCAAAAGCTCGCGCCATACACATGTAGCCTGGGTTTGCAATGCACGGAACTCCCGACATTGCAGCACCCGCTGCTGCACCTACAAACCACTCTTCATCAATCGGTGTGTACATCGGTACGCGGTCTTGACCAAATTCACGGTGAAGGTCGATGACCTTGCCCAAGGGGCTAACTGCCGTAGGGCGGATCCACCACCAAAGGCTTAAGTTCGAGTCACGTTGCATCTCCTGTTGGATGCCTTCAATGACTGCATATCTTCCTGGTTTAGCTGCCATGTTCTTAATCTCCCTTAAGCGTACATCTGGCTCGGCGAGACCGAACCTTGAGCATACACATTGCTTAGCCCTCTATCTTGCTGAGGCTTTGGACTATTGCGCGCAAACTCGATGGATTCCGCCACCTGTTTTTTCACATCTGCTTCCATCTCATCAGCCTGCTTCTGCGTGAGAGCACCGATAGCAACTAGTGTGTTACGGAATTTCGGTAACGGGTCATTCGCTATCCACGCCATCAGGTCTTTATCCGAACGGTACGGTAGACCAAACGCCCCTAAAACGCCGCTCTTCGCTCCGGAGAGACCGGCATGATCATAGAATCGATAGGTCTTGGCTTCGATCAAGGTGGGACCTTCGCCGTTACGTGCCCGATCAACCGCATGCTTCATGACGCCGTACATAGCTAAGGTGTCCTGGCCATCAACAGTATAGCCGGGAATATCTAAGCCATGTGCTATCTTCGATAGGTCGCGGACCGGGTTGGTCTCAATCGCAGGAATAGATGTCTGATAGCCGTTGTTCTCAACAATGGATATGAACGGTAGCTTGTACAGCGCTGAGTTCCGTAACGCTGCATAGAACCAGCCGTTGTTTACTGAGCCGTCACCGCCGAACGAGACCGAAACTTGTTGTGTACCGCGTACCTTGATCCCGTGTGCCGCACCAGCAGCCAGCAAGTGAGATACGCCCACAATCCCGTTCATGCCAAGAATACCCTTGCTCATATCTGTGATGTGCATAGACCCACCGTAGCCGTGGTTGTAACCGGTCTCACGAAAAAATATCTCGGCTGACATTTTGTTGAGATCGCCACCTTTGGCAATTAAGTGGCCGTGGCCGCGGTGATGACTGGTGACGAAGTCGTCATCATTCAGTGCTCCGATTGCACCACAAGCAACAGCCTCTTCGCCGATATACAAATGGATAACGCCATACATATCGTCCTTACCACCGAGAAAAACATCTTTAATGCCCTCTTCCCACCAGCGGATTTTGAGCATCTTGTCGTACATGTCGAGCAACGTTGCTTCGGGAATATCATCAAGGACATGTGCCCAGCTATTACCAGAAGCATGTGCGCGGTTTGCGTTGGCTAGGGCAACGCCGCCAGCGACACCACCAAGAGCCTTCATGAATGAGCGGCGATGAACACCTTGCCGCACAGCATCCACAATGCTGTTGTGACCTTCAGGCGCAGACTGCTCAGAGGAACAAGCAGAGCTTTTCTCTACTTTTCCAGACGCTGCGCATTGATTGTCTGTTACAGGCATTATCTTTCTCCTCATTAAGATGACCCTTCAGGTACAAACTATATCGGATAAGCTTCTATCAGTACAATTTTTAAAGCTTGACGGAACAGTATCCCCACTTCCCGTCACTCCATAGCATGACTTATAAATGCTAATTAGCAACCCTCAACTCAACCGGTGGGATTCCATCAACATCAGCATCAGTCATTATTATAATTTTTTCGTATTTTATTGCTTTTATTAAAAGGCTATCCTCACCATCACTTGGACTTCTAGATAATGGATATTTCAAGAAGTCTAAACTTTGAGAATTTAAATCTGAATATTTCCAAGGAGCATCTACTGGATCA
>PASS01000039.1 GCA_002712165.1 Fidelibacterota bacterium | reverse complement strand
AGCCACAAGCATTGATTGTTACTTAAAGGCGCAGAGTGCAGAAAAGCCCCAGCGGCTCAAATTAGCGTCCTAGATTAGGCCACAAGGAAAAGGTATGGCCATGGATAATTCAGATAGCACATTCGAAAATGGCGAAACATTTGTTGAAAATTATCGTAAAAATGTCGCTAAACTGACAGCTGCGCACGCCTATGACCCTGCTCTAGAACACGATGCCTGCGGAGTGGGAATGGTTGTGGCCGTTGACGGTAAACCGCGCCGACGTGTTGTTGAAGCCGGCATTGAAGCCCTTAAAGTCTTATATCACCGGGGTGCAGTCGACGCAGACGGCAAAACTGGAGATGGTGCCGGCATCCATTTAGAAGTTCCCCAAGACTTCTTTCGCGAGCACGTTAGTCGAACTGGGCATGAAGTAGACGATAAGGAAATACTATGCGTCGGCATGGTGTTCCTACCTAAATCAGATTTAAATGCACAGGAAACCTGCCGAACAATCGTAGAAAGTGAAATTCTTAACGCTGACTATTATATTTACGGCTGGCGCCAGGTTCCCGTAGATATTTCAATCATCGGAGAAAAAGCTAACGCTACACGCCCAGAAATTGAGCAAATCATGATTTCAAGCCGTCGGGGCCTAACCGGTGATGAGCTTGAGCGTGATCTGTATTTAGTCCGCCGACGCATCGAGAAACGGGTCACAGAAGAACACGTCCGTGATTTCTATATTTGTTCGTTATCGTCTCGCTCAGTAATCTACAAGGGGATGTTCCTTGCTGAGCAGCTCACAGCTTTTTTCCCAGACCTTTTAGACAGTCGTTTTAAATCGTCTTTTGTAATTTACCACCAACGCTATTCTACCAACACTTTTCCGACCTGGTGGCTGGCGCAGCCCTTTCGGGCGTTGGCGCACAATGGAGAAATCAACACTCTTCTCGGCAATGTTAATTGGATGACAGCCCACGAGTGCCGGATGGAACATCCGTCCTTTGGCGATACGATAGAGGAACTAAAACCTATTATCCAACCAGGAAGTTCGGACTCGGCAGCTATCGATGCTGCATTCGAATTGCTGTGCCGAGCGGGTCGTTCAGCGCCAATGACACGCTGTCTTCTAGTGCCCGAGAGCATTGGGCAAAACGCAGTAATGCCGGAAGATCATAGAGATTTATTCGCTTACTGTAACGCAGTTATAGAACCTTGGGACGGGCCAGCCGCCATTTGCGCAACTGATGGACGCTGGGTACTAGCTCATATGGATCGCAATGGCCTTCGGCCCATGCGCTACACCCTAACGAATGACGGAATACTCGTTGTAGGGTCTGAGACTGGAATGGTGCGTATACCTAATGCTGAAGTCATTGAGAAAGGTAGAATAGGTCCAGGCCAAATGGTGGCTGTCGATCTAAAGAAAGGTGCATTTTTCCACGATAAGGAAATCAAAGACGATCTAGCCTCAAGACACCCATATGGAAAATGGATGAAAAATGCGACTCATCTAGATTCTATAATTGCGTCGAGTAAACCACCCAAGCCTACATATACCAAAGAGGAGTTAGTGAGGCGCCAAGGAACCTATAGCCTCACTATGGAAGATCTCGAACTTATCCTTCATCCGATGATTGTTGATGCAAAAGAACCTGTGGGGTCGATGGGCGACGATGGACCATTAGCGGTGCTGTCCGAAAACTACCGTGGTTTGCATCACTTTTTTAGACAAAACTTTAGTCAAGTAACCAACCCACCGATAGATAGTCTACGCGAAACTCGAGTAATGACATTGAATACTCGCCTTGGAAACTTGGGTAATATTCTTGATGAAGCTCCAGACCAGTGTGAATTACTTCAACTCTCGAGTCCCATGCTCACCACTACTCAGTTTAACGCTATGCGGAAATACATGGGAGACAGCGCTGGTAGCATTGATTGTACTTTCGACAGTAACGGTGGTGAAGAAGCACTTCGAGAATCTATCGCACGCATTCAAGCCGAAGCGGAAGAATCCGTGCGCGCGGGTAAGCGTCATCTCGTGTTGTCTGATGAAAACATAAGTACCAATCGTGCGCCCGTTCCTATGATACTGGCCGCCGCAAGTGTGCATACACACCTTATTCTACAAAAGCTGCGGACATTCACATCTATCAACGTTAGATCTGGTGAATGTCTTGACGTCCATTACTTCGCTGTATTGATAGGGGTGGGCTCCACAACTATAAATGCTTACCTTGCGGAAGAGGCGATTGCCGACCGACATCGTCTGGGCCTATTCGACAATATGGGTTTGGACGAGTGCTTGCAGAGATATCAAAAGGCTGTTGGTGACGGCCTTTTGAAAGTGATGTCCAAAATGGGCATATCAGTCATAAATTCGTATAGGGGTGGGTACAACTTTGAAGCTGTCGGCTTGTCTCGCTCGCTGGTTGCGGAATTCTTCCCTGGCATGACCTCGCGTATTTCTGGTATTGGTTTGCCTGGACTGCAAAAAAATATTCTTGCTCAACATAAGAAAGCGTTCAACTCGAATATCATTGCTTTGCCGGTTGGCGGAGTCTACCGCTATCGCGCAAGGTCGGGCGAAGTACACGGGCATGACGGACAGCTTATACATATTCTGCAATCAGCAGTTCAAAACGATTCCTACGCAACTTACCAAAAATATTCCGGGGGTGTCCGGAAGCTACCGCCTATTCACTTACGTGATTTGTTAGATTTTCGCCAAGTTGCAAAGCCTATTGCACCTGAGCAAGTAGAATCCACTACCGAAATCCGAAAACGCTTCGTGACACCAGGTATGTCTCTGGGAGCTCTTAGCCCTGAAGCACATGGAACACTCAATATTGCCATGAACCGTATCGGGGCTAAGTCTGATTCTGGAGAAGGGGGAGAAGACCGTAAGCGTTATAAGCCGTCCCCCAATGGGGACAATGCAAATTCGGCCATCAAACAAATCGCATCCGGTCGCTTCGGCGTCACTGCCGAATACTTGAATCAATGCCGCGAAATCGAAATTAAAGTCGCCCAAGGTGCTAAGCCCGGTGAAGGAGGCCAATTACCGGGCTTTAAGGTTACAGCTGAAATCGCCACGCTTCGTCACGCAACAGAGGGCGTAATGCTTATTTCTCCGCCGCCACATCATGATATTTATTCTATCGAAGACTTGGCTCAGCTGATCTACGACTTGAAACAAATCAATCCTGAAGCGAGAGTATGCGTAAAGCTTGTGGCTCGAACCGGCATCGGCACTATTGCTGCTGGAGTCGCTAAGGCAAATGCTGATGTTATACTTATCTCCGCGAATTCCGGGGGAACCGGTGCAAGCCCACAAACCTCGATCAAGCACGCCGGCCTGCCCTGGGAGATGGGTCTAACGGAAGTGCATCAGGTCCTAACCCTAAACCGTCTACGCCACCGTGTGGTTTTGCGGACGGATGGCGGAATTAAAACTGGGCGGGACGTCGTAATTGCGGCCATGATGGGTGCTGAGGAATTTGGCGTTGGGACCACATCACTTATCGCCATGGGATGCATCATGGTGCGTCAGTGCCACTCTAACACTTGCCCAGTTGGTGTTTGTACTCAAGATGGTGGACTACGGCAGAAGTTTACCGGAACACCTGAAAAAGTAGTGAACTTGTTCAGCTTCCTAGGCGAAGAAGTACGTGACATTCTAGCTGATCTTGGAGTGGGCTCACTCACAGATGTAATTGGCCGCACCGACTTGTTGCACCAGGTCAGCCGTGGAGCAGCTCATTTGGATGACCTTGATCTTAATCCACTTTTGGTCATGCCGGATGCCGGCGGTCTACCCACCCACAATACTGTGGTAGGCCGCAACGAGGTAGCCGAGGGTATCGACAAACAAATGATCGCCGATGCACGCCCGCTTTTAGAAGAGGGTGAAAAAATGCAGCTCACCTATAATATACGTAATGTGCACCGTGCAACAGGCACTAAACTGAGTCATATGATTGTCAAAAAATACGGCATGGATGGTTTGCAGCCAGGCCACGTGACGGTACGTCTGCGAGGATCCTGCGGCCAGTCTCTTGGTGCCTTCGCCGTGCAGGGTTTAAAGCTTGAAGTTTGGGGGGACTCCAACGATTACGTTGGTAAGGGACTATCTGGAGCAACTATCGTGATTCGCCCCACAACAAGCTCAACTTATCGCTGGGCAGACAATACAATCATCGGCAATACCGTTTTATATGGTGCGACATCTGGAAAACTATTCGCCGCGGGCCAAGCTGGTGAGCGATTCTGCGTACGCAACTCCGGCGCAGTTACAGTTNNTGAAGGNTGCGGCTCTAATGGTTGCGAATATATGACCGGNGGCACAGCGGTTATTTTAGGCCAAGTNGGAGCNAACTTTGCAGCAGGAATGACCGGGGGCATGGCCTTTGTCTANGATCGAGACAAGTTATTCGAGCATCGCGTCAACAAGAATAGTGTAATTTATCANCGTATCGAAGTGGGCCATTACGAAACTCTTTTGCGAAATCTTGTAATGGAACATCACAAGGAGACATCTTCACCTTGGGCAGAAATCTTATTGGTTAATTGGGACCGTGAGGTACGCAATTTTTGGCAGATAGTGCCAAAGGAAATGCTGAGCCGCCTAGAGGTCCCAGTTACACGAGATAGACCAGAACAGTTGGAAGCCTAAATCACACTTAGCAATTAGGATACCCTAAAACGTCAGGTTTATGGTGTTCTATGTCATTAAGTGTGCACGAAGCGATTTTTAATCAGCCTATACAGTGCCCGCTGCGCCATGGCTTCACCACCAGCGGGTCGACCTGGCCGGTCTGTAGGATTCCAAGCATAAAGATCAATATGAACCCATGGCACCTCTCCCACGAATTCTTTAAGAAATAAGGCCGCGGTAATGGCGCCACCAAAAGGGGAGTCGCCAGCATTGTTAATGTCAGCAACTTTACTATCGATCATCTTACGGTAATCTTGCCAGAGTGGTAGCCTCCACAGCGGGTCATAGGTTGCCAATGACGCTGACATTAAATCCTGCGCCAGACTATCATCTTCTGTAAACATGGCCGGCAATTCAGGACCGAGAGCTGAACGAGCTGCGCCCGTAAGTGTGGCACAGTCCAACAACAACTCAGGCTCTTCAGATACAGCTTCTGCGATAGCATCGGCCAACACCAATCGCCCTTCAGCATCGGTGTTACCAATCTCAACAGTCATGCCGTTGCGCGCTGTCAAAACATCTCCGGGGCGAAATGACTTATCAGAAACTGCGTTCTCTACCGCTGGAATCAACACTCTAAGCCGAATGGGTAAACGCGCCGTCATAATCATGTTCGATAGCCCCAATACAGTCGCCGCACCTCCCATGTCTTTTTTCATCAGGGCCATAGCGCTCGAAGGCTTAAGATCTAATCCACCAGAATCAAAGCATACGCCCTTGCCAACCAGCGTCACCTTTGGGGCTGATACATCGCCCCAGGTAAAGTCTAAAAGACGCGGCGCCACAGCACTGGCACGACCCACCGCATGGATCATAGGAAAGTTTTGTCGGATCAAATAATTGCCTAATAATACATCTATGTGCGCACCATGGCTCGAAGCCAAATCTCTTGCGGCCTCCTCTAAACCATCAGGTAATAGGTCAGACGCTGGTGTATTGATGAGATCACGTGTCAGTGTAGTGCTAGCAACTACGTTTTGAACGTAGGCCCGATCACATTTTTCTGGCCAAACTAATTTAGCACACGCAGAAGGAGCATCACTCTTGTAACGGGTAAACCTATAACCACCTAAGACCCAAGCAATTGCAGCCCGGTTCGGAAAGTCTGGCTGGAGAGCCGAGCTCTCTGCGAAGCGGTAATTCTTATCGGGAAGTGAGTGTGCTAAATTTCCAGCAACCCAGGGATCTTCTCCTGAACCAAGGCCGAGCACAACAAAACTTATGCTACCATCATCGCCGGGAACAACCACAGACTTCCCTGCCTCTGCCTTGAAAGAAGATGCACCCAGCCAGTCAAGAACGCGCTGGGATTGGGTCTCAGACCAGACACCTAACTCTCTTTCGCCTATAGCGAAAATGGGAATTGCACTGCTATCGTGCTCGATCAGAAGTGTGGACAGATAATCAGTCATTTGGTCAAGGCCGCGACCCTGTTCTAAAAGATATTGAGGCCTTCTTGATAGGCACGGCCGGCACTATTACCGAACCCTTGACAGGGTAGGAATTGGGAGAGGCGAGCGGCGGATCCATCAATTTATTTTCTATGTAGTATCTGTCCGCACCAGCCAAAACTGGCACCCCGATATCGCGCGCCGCTAACGATTTGTCCATCAACTTGCCGCGTGGGTGCCCACCACGAAATAAAGAGACATTACGCTCATGCCATATGGCTCGTACGATCCCATAAGCAAGATCAGAATTCATATCATCCCGTGCCACTAGCACTGAACCAACATCAACTGTCTGAATTACAGAATGATTACCGTATGTTCCTGAAGGAATTGTGCCAAGTGTATAATACGGGAAAATTTGAGTTAGTTTCTCCGCTGTAGGTCCATTAATAGGAACGAGTGATATCGATACACGGGTCGCAAAATCCTCCAAAGCAAGTACTGGAGCACCACTGACCATAAAAAAGGCATCTATAGATTCGTTTGCAAGCGCCTCCGTTGACTGCGCGAACCCATACGATTTCATCCTTACCGAGTTCCATTTGACTCCATAAGCTGACAAGATCAATCTAGCAGTTGCGGATGTGCCTGAGTCCCTTACTCCCATAGAGACCGTGCGGCCCCTCAGGTCTAAAACTGATTTTATGGGCGAGCCTTCACGAACCACTAGGTGCACACTTTCAGGATACAAACGAGCAAGGACGCGCAAGTTATCAAGTGGGGGCTGATTCTGGAACGCAGCCGTACCGCGATATGCCCATGCCGTGACATCAGCTTGCGAGAGGGCCATTTCCATATCCCCGCGGGAGATCGCCTTTAGATTCTCAACAGCATCAATTGTTGTCTGCGCTACAGCAATGAGGCCAGGTACACCGCAGTTACCTCCCTTTTCACACTCTCGTGAACCCGGTGGGTTGGAAATAGCGTTAGCAATTAGACCACCAAATGGAAAATCTGTAGCACCAGTGGGTCCTGCTCCAATCCTGATAACTCTCATATCTTGAGCGTCAAGACTAGACCCCGGGCTAATAAGAAAAAGCGCAGCGAGTATGAAAACAACAAAGTTCAGCTTAATGGAGACGGCGCAATTAATTTGGAAACAATCTATAATACGACGTAGCACAGAACTGAACCTCCCAAGAGTTTGCTAAAATACGCGCTCGACCCATAGTTTGCAGTGCCATAAGCACAGTTCGAAATAATTATTAGTTATAACGCAGATATGCAAACTGTCACCTCGGTTATTTTACCAAACTCTACCCCCGCACTTTAGCATATGGCTGCAATATGAACTTTCTATGGTAAATCCCGCGCTGCAGACACAAAGGCTGAAACCTCTTCGTCTGCCGGCGCAGCGGCCATTACCTCCGGCGCAGCCAGCTGCACTAATTGGCCTTCTCTTAATAACGCTATCCGGTCAGCAAGGTTGAAGGCCTCCATTGGGTCGTGAGTTATCAATACAACAGTCTTGCCAAGGTCTCTTTGCAAAGCCTTCAGCTCTTGTTGCATGGCACGACGGGTCAGAGGGTCCAAAGCTCCAAAAGGCTCATCCATTAGTAGGATGGGCGCACCAGTTACTAAAGCTCGAGCAAGACCAACTCTCTGCTGCATACCACTGGAGAGTTCAGAAGGCATTGCATTGCCATAACCGACCAGCCCAACTCTCTCAATCCATCCTGCAGCCCGTGCGCGCGCCGAACTACGCGCATAACCCTGAACCCGGAGTGGAAAGGCAATATTATCAGTCACATTACGATGGGGGAGCAAACCAAAACTCTGAAATACCATACTGACGTTTTGGCGACGAAAAGCCAAAAGGTCTCCCTGATTCAACGCAGCTACATCAATTTGGCCAACCCGCGTTGTACCCATCGTTGGCGTTATAAGTCGGTTAATCAGCCTCAGCAGGGTCGACTTACCTGAGCCTGACAGGCCCATGACCACGAACATCTCGCCTGGATCAATGGTCAATGAGACCTCAATTAGTCCAATTGTGTACCCTGTCGACTTTCGAATGTTGTCCTTACTTTGGCCCTGCCGCATTAATTCTAGAATATTTGGGCAATTCTTTTCAGGAGATGGTCCGAAAAGAACACTTGCTCTCTCAAAAGTGATAGTAGGTGATGAGATTTCATTCCAATTCATTAAACAGAACTCTGAGGGGTTCGTTGTAAACGGCGCATGGAGGCCTGGGTCAGCCGGTCGAGGACAATAGCCAAGACTACAATTGCCGTCCCAGCAACGATGCCTCGGCCAGTATCTAAGCGCTGGATTCCTAAAAGGACTTCTTCGCCCAGCCCACGCGCACCGATCATGGACGCTACCACCACCATAGATAGCGCCATCATAGTTGCTTGATTGAGTCCCGCCATGATGGAAGGCAGAGCTAGAGGGAGTTCGACCCACCACAACCGCTGCTGCGGTGTCGCGCCAAATGCGTTGGCCGCTTCGACCGCCTCGGCATCAGCGTGACGCAAACCAAGGTCGGTAAGACGTGCAACCGGAGGTACAGCGTAGATGATTGTGGCAATCAACGCCGGCACTTTACCTAGGCCAAAAAGCATCAGCGCCGGCACAAGGTATACAAACGATGGTAGGGTTTGCATGGCATCCAGAATTGGTAAGAAGACGAGCCGTAAACGCTTAAAACGAGCCAAAATCACACCAAATGGAATACCGAGTGCAGCAGCGAATACTAATGCAGAAATCATCAAAGATAATGTCTGCATGGCTTGGTCCCAGAGACCAAGGACCCCCAAAAGCAAAGTAGCACTCATGAGGCCTACAGAAAATAAAATGCGTCGGGCCAAGATAAAGCCCAAGAAGCCAACAACTAGCACAACTAGCCACCA
This sequence comes from Fidelibacterota bacterium, assembly GCA_002712165.1. Lineage (GTDB taxonomy): Bacteria > Pseudomonadota > Alphaproteobacteria > Rhodospirillales > Rhodospirillaceae > UBA11612. The sequence goes on along the minus strand of PASS01000039.1, from coordinate 25,556 downwards.
TGGCGCGCCACGCAGGATTTGCTCAATCTGCAACAAAAAAAACAGCACCACATCGGAAAATGCACGAAAAGTGCTACCATAGGTAGCTACGAACACATCCACCCCGTCCGTAATAATGCTACTTATAGAAATGGTGAAGTGTTCGGGAAACATGGATAACTCCTGTGACTTAAGGGGGAATAGCTGCCTGAACACGGGTTGCAATAGTCTCATCTACCCAGCTCTTCCAGACTTTTGGATACATGGACAAAAAGTGCCGCGCTGCATCTTCTGCCTCAACATTATGCTCGCGCATATAAGAAAGTGCCTCGTTCACCAAAGCAGCTGAGGTAGCGTACGCAGTTAGAAATTTAATTAAATCGGGTGCGTTGTTTGCAAACTTAGTATTAACACCAATCCAAACCGACACAACGGGGTACGCTACGGCACGCGGGTATTCTGGGTCAGCACTGAGACCATCCCAGTCGGTTTGATTCCAAGGTGGCTCATTCAATTGTATAAGGTCGTATTTGCCAAGTACCCAGGTGGGAGTCCAGTAATAAGCAAGGATCGGCTCGCCACGCAGATACGCTCCTCCTATGGCCGCTGCTAACGCTGCCCCTGTGCCGGGGCGGAAGTTAGTATAATAGTCGCTAAGGCCATAGGCTTTGAGCTTTGCAGAATTGATAACCTCGCAGTTCCATCCCGCTACACAGTTATAAAAACGGCCCTTGCCCTTCTCTTCAGGATCAGAAAAAACATCCTTATAGGTCGGTAGATCAGTGACACTTTTAAGGCCAGGTGCCAAAGGCTTAATATTTCTTTCCAAGTCACCTTCTACTAAGTAGCGAGGAACGTACCAGCCTTGTTCGGCATCTGGAAAATTAACGCCTAGCTCCTTGACCTTTCCATGCTCGAGAGCTCGTTGCCACACGTTAGTCACGTTATCTTTCCAAACTTCCATAGCCACATCTATGTCGCCTTGGGCAACGCCTTGCATCATTGGAATAGTGGACCCTGGAATAGCATCAGTTTTACACTCATAACCATTCTCAAGAATAAAGCGAGCTACGGCATTATGAAAAGCTGCTGACTCCCAATCGAGCCCAGCAAACACAATCGGGCGAGATACTTCGCAAGCAGAAGCCACAGAAGGTAGAATGAGCACAAATATAAGGACCAAAAACCGCATGTATTCATCTTAACCTGTTGAGCGGATGCTTCAAACCCGACACGTGAAGGTTTACACTCACCTCTATGGAGGCCCTCATGACAAAACTCGATATTCGTCAAATTCCCGTGCTTAGTGATAATTTTATCTATCTGGCACGAGAACCAGACACCGGCTGTGTCGCAGTCATTGATCCTGCACTCGCCGAACCAGTATTAGCCGAAGCTAAGCGTCTAGACTGGAGAATAACCCACATCTTGAATACTCACCACCATCCGGATCACGTCGGAGGTAATCTGGAAATAAAGAAAGCGACTAATTGTACCATTGTGGGGCCCGCCCATGACCCCGACCGAATTCCGGGTATGGATATACAAGTAAAAGATGGCGACATGTACGACCTCGGCGCTACCCAGATGCAAGTATTTTTCGTACCCGGCCATACCCGCGGGCATATTGCCTACTGGTCCAAAGACACTGCTGCACTATTTTGTGGAGATACTATATTTTCCATCGGTTGTGGGCGTTTATTTGAAGGCACACCCCAGCAAATGTGGACTAGCTTGCAGCGTTTGCGTGAGCTACCTCCCGAAACGCGCATTTACTGCGCTCATGAATACACAGAAGCTAATATCCGCTTCTCTCTGACCATTGATCCAAATAATATGGCGCTACTGAGGCGAGCGGCTGAAGTAAAGGAACTACGGGCCAAAGGAAAATATTCAGTACCCTCACTCCTTGGAGAAGAGTGTGCCGCTAATCCATTTCTGCGTGCCGATAATCCGGAGCTGGCAGAGGCGATTGGTATGGAAGGGAAAAATGCAGTTGATGTGTTCGCCGAAATAAGACGTCGAAAAGATATATTTTAAATTCTACCGGCTTATACCAGAGTAAAATCAATCTCTAAATTTGGCTCCCATTAAGTTGTAAAGGTCTTTAGGGACTAGCACCGCAGCAAGCACAAGCAGGCCGTAACACATTAAGATTAATCAATATATGATTTGCTAGCGCTCAACACACATGGCTATACCCATTCCGCCACCAATGCATAAAGTCGCAAGACCCCGCTTAGCATCTCGTTTTTGTAGTTCATGCAGCAGCGTAACCAGTATCCGGCAGCCTGAAGCGCCTATGGGGTGGCCCAGAGCAATAGCACCACCGTTGACGTTAACCTTATTTGGATCAAATCCGAGATCGTTACAAACTGCCAAGGACTGGGCTGCGAAAGCTTCATTGGCTTCAATGAGTTCTAGATCAGAGGCGCTCCAGCCAGCCTTTTTCAGAGCCTTACGCGATGCTGGAATCGGGCCGGTACCCATAACCGCCGGGTCCACGCCCGCTTGCGCCCAAGAGGCGATACGGGCCATTGGTTTTAAACCGCGCTTTTTGGCCTCAGCGGCACTCATGACCAGAACCACTGCAGCACCATCATTGATCCCTGATGCATTGCCCGCAGTCACCGTCCCATCTTTAGAGAAAGCAGGCTTAAGATTCTCAAGGGCCTCTACCGTAACACCCGCACGTGGGTATTCGTCCGTATCAAACGAAACGTCTTTCCGCTTTACCTTAAGGGCAATAGGTATAATTTCGTCATTGAACTTACCTGCCTTGATCGCAGATTCTGCTTTCTGCTGGGATAGTGCAGCAAATTCATCTTGCTGCAAACGAGTCAATTGCCAATTTTTTGCAATATTCTCTGCCGTCGTTCCCATATGGTAGCCATTAAAGGCATCCCACAAACCATCCTTGATCATAGTATCAACAACTGCTGTATCGCCCATTTTAATTCCGTTACGCATACTCATAGCGTGGGGTGATAAGCTCATGTTTTCCTGACCGCCAGCGATGACAATAGAGTTGTCGCCCGAAGCAATGGACATAGCGCTAAGGGCAACGCTCTTCAAACCCGAACCACAAACCTGATTTATGGTCATCGCTGGAACTTCTTTGGGAATACCAGCATTCATTGAGGCTTGCCGGGCGGGATTTTGGCCTGACGCCGCAGTCAGTACTTGCCCCATGACAACTTCTGACACATCTGATGCGTCCATCTGTGTACGCTTTAACACCTCACCAATAACTATTTGGCCCAGATCTGGGGCTGCGAGTTTAGATAAAGAACCATTAAATGCACCTATTGCGGTACGAACGGCACAGGTAATAACGATATCGGCCATGAAAATACTCCTCAGTTCGGCGCTAATTTTATAGCTGATCACTTACTAAAATAGGGTTTTACGGTACTACCACCCGTCCTCTGTACAGTGAATCTCGTGTGATTCGGTAAAATTCATTCACTTTATAAGGTGTGCTTTGACATTGGACTATTGTGCAGAGCACAATAAACTCTTCAAGGACATAAGGGACGGTATCATGTCTGATTACGATAGCGACACCAAGTCACCGGTTATCACCATAAAAAAATATGCAAACCGGCGACTCTACAACACAGCGACGTCAAGCTATGTGACCCTCGACCACCTCGCTGAAATGGTGAAGGAGGGAACAATGTTCATAGTAACCGATGCAAAAACCGGTGAAGACATAACCCACAACGTTCTGACGCAAATTATTGTAGAGCAGGAAGCCAAGAGTCAAAGCTTACTGCCCATCAACTTCCTTAGGCAAATCATCGGGTTTTATGGTGACTCTCTGGGTAGCGTTCTGCCCCGGTACTTAGAACAGAGCATGGACTCTTTTGTGCAAAATGAAGCTCAAATGCGCACAATTATGCAAAATACGTTCAAAGGCATTGTCCCCATGGAGAGCATTGAAAAAATGGAAAAACAAAATATGGCCCTTTTTAAAAATGCCATGAAGGTGTTTAATCCATTCGCCAGAGTAGATCGCACCGAAGATACCGAAGAAAGCCCTCCGCGCCAGTCGGATAAAAGCGAGGATATCGATGAGCTGAAGACTCAACTCAATGCTATGCAAGAGCAAATTGCGAAATTAGTTAAAGATAGGGAATAAAAAAGCATCCATATCACTCTATGCAAAGTCAATTCTTATTAGACCCATTCCTTTTGTACTTCTGGGTCAGTTTCAAGCGGTAGGTAAGCGGCCATTAAAGTTTTAATCTGCTCGATTGACATTAATTGACGCAAGGCCCACACAGCCGCGCCACGAACAAGTGGCAAATCATCACGTAGTAGAGATTCGACTGAAGGAATAAAAGATTGGTCACCGCTATTACCAATTGCAATTAAAACATTACTTACAAAACGTCCCCGGCCAATTCGTTTGATTGGTGAACCAGAAAACAGCACGCGGAATTCTTTGTCTTCGAGGGAGACGAGATCCTTAAGTAAGGGCATTGAAAGATCAGTGCGTGGAAGAAAACCATCTTCGCGGGTAGCACTTGCAAATTTGTTCCATGGACAAACTGCGAGACAATCATCACAGCCATAAATTCGGTTGCCCATCAAAGGTCGTAAATCCCTTGGGATTGGACCTTTATGCTCGATAGTGAGATACGAAATACATCGCCGTGCATCCAATTTATATGGCGCTACAAACGCATTAGTGGGGCATACATCAAGGCAGCTACGACATCCCCCACAGTGATCTGTTTCCGGCTCATCAGGGTCAAATTCAAGCGTAGTAAAAACTTCACCAAGAAAAAGCCACGACCCAAAAGTGCGGGAGACGAGATTTGTGTGTTTGCCCTGCCAGCCTAAACCAGCTTGTTGTGCCAAAGGCTTTTCGAGAACCGGCGCGGTATCAACGAAAACCTTAACCTCAGCGCCCGTTTTATCAGCCATCCATGCTGCAAGTCTCTTGAGACGCTTTTTAAGTATGTCGTGATAGTCTCTGTTGCGAGCATATACACTGATAGAGCCTCGCTCTCGACGCTCTAGGGTTTTAAGTGGGTCGCCGGATGGACAATAATTAAGGCCAACTATAATGGCAGTTTTAACACCGGGCCACAATATTGAAGGGTCAGCGCGGCGCTCAATATTATCTTCCATCCAGGCCATATCACCATGGAGGCCATTACCGATAAATTCTATAAGGTCGCGCTTAGTACGCTCTGCAACCTCAGCCCGAGCAAACCGCACTACATCGAATCCTATATCACGGGCGTAATTACGCACCCTCTCTTGATCAAGCGATTTCAAGTTGGCCGGTTCCTTTTTGTTTAGCAGCGAACTCGGCAATGAATTTTAAAAGCGTTTTCGATTGAATCGCATCACGCAAATTTTTCATAAGCTGCTGGTAGAAAGCCACGTTGTGCCAAGACAGAAGCATCAAACCAAGCACTTCGTCAGATCGGATAAGGTGGTGATAATAGGCCCGGCTATAGTTGCAGCTCGCTGGGCAATCCACTGACTCATCAAGAGGCCTGAGGTCATCAGCATACCGCGCATTACGAAGGTTGAGTGGGCCCTCACTAGTAAATGCCTGCGCCGTGCGGCCTGATCGAGTTGGCAACACACAATCAAACATATCGACACCACGCGCTACGGCTTCAACAATATCCATGGGTTTACCCACACCCATGAGATAACGCGGGTGGGAAGCTGGTAAGTGTGGAATAGTTGTGTCGAGGGTGGCTACCATCAACATGTGCCCCTCGCCAACTGCTAAGCCGCCAATTGCATACCCATCAAAGCCCAGGTCCTTAAGCTTATTAGCCGATTCCGCTCGCAAATCTGCATGTACACCACCCTGGACGATTCCGAAAATTCCGTAGCCCGGTCTCGACACATACGATTGTTTAGATCTCTGCGCCCATCGCATAGAAAGTTCCATACTTTTAGCTACAGCCTGTTTTATAGCCGGATATGAGGCGCATTCATCGAAAGCCATAGTGATAGTTGAATCGAGCTGATACTGAATCTGGATTGAGCGTTCGGGAGTTAAATAATGGCGAGCACCATCAATATGCGACTGGAAGGTAACACCCTCTTCATCAATAGTACGTAGCTTGGCAAGCGACATTACCTGATAACCACCAGAGTCAGTAAGAAGCGGTCCAGGCCAATTCATGAATTGGCGTACTCCACCAAATTTTGCAATTCGTTCTATGCCAGGCCGCAGCATCAGATGGTAGGCGTTAGCGAGAATTATTTGCGACCCAGCTTCAGCAACCGTTTCAGGGAATATTCCTTTCACAGTAGCCGCCGTTCCTACTGGCATGAATGCCGGCGTATCTATGACACCATGTGCAGTAACTAATCGTCCTCTGCGGGCCATAGAATTAGTGGCGAGAACTTCAAATTCGAATTTAGGCACCGTCACAGCGCGTCACCTCTTACTAGTACNCACGCGTCNCCGTATGAATAAAACCGGTANCCANACTTAACGGCGTNAGCATAAGCACTNCGCATAGTCTCCAATCCCATAAACGCNCACACNANTATGNAGAGAGTTGAACGTGGTAAATGAAAATTTGTCATCAAAATATCAACNGCCTTAAACCGATANCCAGGNACGATAAACAANGAGGTCTCATCGGCGAAGGGATGAATAACTCCAANCTGGTCTGATGCAGTCTCTAATAGACGCAGCGACGTTGTTCCAACAGCCATAACGCGACCACCGGCCTGCCTAGCTCTATTGATTGTATTGGCAGCATTTTCGCTCACCTCGCCCCATTCGGCATACATCTTATGCTCGGTGATATTCTCTACCTTAACAGGTAGAAATGTTCCGGCTCCAACATGTAACGTCACGTACGACCGGTGAACGCCGATCTCATCGAGCGCTGCCAACAATTCGGGGGTAAAATGTAGTCCAGCTGTCGGCGCAGCTACAGCGCCATCCCGCTTCGCATATATAGTCTGGTAGTCAGTACGATCACGGTAGTCATCAGGCCGTTGAATATAGGGTGGTAAAGGAATACGGCCGGCGGTTTCAAGCGCGGCTATAAGCGCCGGGCCAGCAACATTAAAACGTATGACCATGATAGCACCGTCACGAGATATGACATCAGCCGACAATCCCCCAAAAAACTCAATGGTTTGCCCTTCGCTCAACCGCCTAGCCGGGCGGGCGAACACCTCCCAGGTATCAATTGCCAGTCTCTTATGAAGAAGCGTTTCTACAGCTACGGCACCGCGGCGACCTAAAAGTCGCGCTGGAATGACGCGGGTATCGTTGAATACCACTACATCGCCGCGACGGAGTAGCTTAGGAAGATCAGCCACCTTCAAATCAGCGGATCCCGAAGCAGTCAAATGAAGGAGGCGCGCCTGATCACGCTTCGCACATGGCCGGTCGGCAATACAATCAGAAGGTAAGTCGAAATCGAACAGATCAATCTGCATATATTTGGCTCACTGAGGCTTGTTTCTATACATTACCACGAAGAAACAATGTATCAGACTTGAAGGGCCAGTATCGGGCCTTATAGTCAACGTATTGAAGAATGAAAATATTAAGAACAGAAGGCTTATTTTCGCCCTTCGGACAGGATTGGATTAAACATTGGAGTGGGTCTGGCGCAAGTTAGATACATTTGCCGGCGCGGTCGTAATCGCTGCTGGAGGCATTGCCTCGTCCCAAGGCCAGGCACTTATAGTCCAGTATATGCTTCGGCTCAGCCGGCACCTAAACGAAGCAATGGCCCAGCTTCTCAATATTCAAAATGGCATGAGATATAAATTAATGAGCAACGAAGTTCGCAAAGAACTCGAGGCCGAAGCGCAATTCCGCGTTGACCAGTTGCAAACAAGCTATGATGCCATTCTCGGCGCGAATTTTCTCACCCGACCATTCACCATCTTCAGCCACGCTGAACCGACAATAATTTCTGAAACTTGGCTTAGCTTTACTCCCTCTCTGCCTCAAGATACGGCAGCCATCGCTTATGTTGTCATAGGCATAATTCTCGGATTTTTATTTTATGAGCTTATAAAAATGCCTATTGTTTCGATTTTCCACGGCCCGCGCCGTCGGCGATTTAAACGACGCTTATAAATTTGCAGCAGTTTTAGTTAGTGGGGACAATGTCACTAGTCCCTATGCTTGCATTTTCTGCTACAGCTAAATCACACTTAGGAGTCATATCAATTACTGGCCCAATGGTAGCGTTTTCCATAACATGCTGCACATACCCTGTCAGATTCTCGAGTCGTATATTATAGTGCGCCATACCTCCAATAACAGCTGCCCGGAGGTCCTGATTTTGTTCCTCCAACTGAGGCCCTGTCACTTCGAAAGATGCGCCACTTGAAATAGTCGGGCTGACCCACTGGCCGATGGCAACACCAGTTGATGCATCATATAATGCGAAAGTAGCCTTCTCAGAGGTTGGCCCCATATTCACCACGCGAAGACGTGAGATATATCCCCCAATTGAAGAGGCATGTACATTCGGCGTCAAAGAAGTGTTCTGCGAGAATCCTCCCTCACAACTGCTTAGGTTAGCAAAGACGCCTGATTCGCGTACCCAAATGACATGCTGTAAGAAGCCAGAAAATGAGCTCTCAACCTCTAAATTGAAATATGTGTAGCTCCCATTACTGAGATTGTTATTGGAAATGGGAGTCGACGTAGTCTCTAAATCATGTGCGGCGAATTGACGTGATGCCTTGGCTGGAATCTCAGGGCTTGTCCAAATAGCCACCGCCACACCTGTTAGTCCATCACGTATTGTCACAGTAACTGTACCAGCCTTCTCGGAACTATTGAAAAAGCGGAGATATGATTGGCCCTGGCCTATTGTATTTGAACTAATGATATTATTAATTGAGCGGCGGTCTCGACCGTTGAGAAGATGGATAGCGCGAGCAAGACGGATTTTAGGAATAGTGATACCCGAACCCGGTCTAGTGACCCCAAAACCAGTTGTTTTGAGAGCTTTCTCCATAGTTGCAAACTCACCGTTAGGAAAAGCAGAGCGCATAACTGCCCACGCCCCAGCAACCTGAGGCGCAGCGACAGATGTACCACTGCGATAGCCAAAACCGATTCCGCTACCTGAAGCCCCATACACCGACACACCAGAAGCCATGAAATCTAAGGTGGCTGCAAAATTGGAAAAACTCGCGACTGTGGTTCCGTCGTTTGTCGCTCCTACAGCCAGCGCACTTGATACACAAGCGGGGGCGCTGATTTGCCCCGTGATACCTTGATTACCTCCGGAGATGGAAACTGCGACACCTTTCTGTCGAAGCATATCTATAACCGATTTACGTGGATCATCGTCGCAGAACCCATCACGAGTAGACCCACCCACGCTTAAGCTAACCGCGGCAATATTATACGTCTCCGCAGATTCGTTTATATAATCTAGCGCATTCAGAACAGCGAGAGTATCAGTCAACTCGCAAGGAGCTGGATCAGGGCTGCAATCATCAACACTAGTAACTCTTGAAAATACATCAATTGGCACTAGCTTTGCTGCTCGGGCAACACCAAAATTTATTCCGTCGTTACCAACCGCAATGGACGCAACATGTGTGCCATGATCACAACGCGTTGATCCTATCGGACAATTCGACGCAGCTCCCGTACCATAATCTGGAGCTTGACCGGATGGGCACTGGCTAATTGTTGTCGTATCAAATGTATTGCTAAAACATGCCTCACCTACTGTCCGCCCTAAAAACATGGGGTGGCTTGTATTAAAGCCCCCATCGACTACGGCTACAGCGTACCCTGCTCCTTCATATCCTGCTGCCCAAGCTTCTGAAACATCAATTGAGAATAGGGCATTAGCCCCTTGTGCTTTATCCATAGGTGTAGTTGCTAAGCTAGCCTCTTTACCAGGCGCACGCCGTTCGCGCTTTACGAGATGTACCGATCGAACCGAGCTATCGGTGATGAGTGCTATCAACTGCTCTTGCGTAACAGACGCTGACAAAAATGGCAGTGTACGGAATGTCCTGACAGGGCCAACGTTCGCTTTGGTAAGAATTGGCCTTACTTTGGATAAAGCTGCAGCTACGGCTACTTTTTGTTGCCGCACAGACTGCGTTGGTTTCCAAGCAGCAGCACCCGAGTCCGCTTTCATCTTCACAACTACATTTGCAAAACCGTTAAGCTGAATTTGCCTCATAACACTCTCAGCGTCGGCCCTAGCTGGCGCCGCCACAACAATAAAAGCGATAAACGCAATTAGAGCCCAAACTACTTGGACAAGAGAGGGGCGCGACAATGATCGTCGAAATGCAAAGCTCATGATTATTACGGCCTATAAACACAAATTCGCGCAACGAGACAATCGCTGCGCGTTCCACCAACCCAGACCGCTTGGCCAAGTAAACTCGGCCATCTCTTTAAGTGTTCAGCGTCCATTATCACCGGTCCCAGGGATTTTGTCCACAGGGGCTTGAGCTCCCACAATAAGCGCTTCTAAACGCTCCAAAAATTATAAAGTGTTAATAATCAGTGCATTATGGGCCCTTTTACGCGGCAGCGGCTTAAACTATCAGCCCACGGTTATTCATTCGTTCCTAGGCCTAGCCGATTGTAAGGAAAAAAACCTTGGTCGATGGACCCAAAAACCACCCAAAACCCACTGTACATGATGACCGGAAAGATTAGCCAAGCGAGGATTGAGCGGACATTCGGCATAACAAAACGAACCCAGACGATTAGCGGCAAGACCCCCATTAAACAAATGCCAAAGACGTATCCGACCATCACCATGTATTGACCCATCGGCATGTCCCTAAAGAAAAATAGAACTAAAAGAAGCCCAACGACAAGCGCTGACGCACCACGCGCGATCCATATGCCAGCGAGTCCCATCCTTTCACTAACCTCGGGGCTGAGCGATGCAACCAGTCCCGTCAGAGCTCCAATCCAAAGCATGGAATATGGAACAAGCACCGCTGATATTATTGTGTCCTGGTTTGTCCCAGCTAGCTTGTTTGCTGGCAAGCCATTCAAACTGATGATGACCGCCATAGCCATAAGTACGAAGGCAACAATACTCCGCCAGCAACGCACAGTATGTCGGCGAGGCTTCACACTTAGAATTACTGCACCCAAACTCAGAAATGTTGCCAAAGCGTGTGGAGTGGCAAGAGAGAATATGCCTACCATCGGCGGAAAGAGAACAAAACCTAAAGCTAGGAATGCGCCAACAGTTTGATCGCCACTTAAAATCCTACCTACCAGATAAGCGAGCAGAATAGCCCCTAGCGCAAAAAGTATCGATAGCCCGCGAATTACCATTATGTTGTCACCAAAAGCGAGCTCCCAGAACCGCCGTATGGTGGAAAACAACCAACCTCCCTGGCCATTTGCATAAGCTAGCTCTGTCGGAAAAACTGGTAAATAGGATGCCATGTAATATGCGTAAGCAATATAAAGACCCAATACCGAGCCTAAAATACAGCGCCCGGTCCAGGCGGATATACTGCTATTTATCATAATATGCAGAACTCACACTCACATCGCTGACCTAGACGCAGATCATACATGCTAACAAAATCTAACATAGATTCTGAAATAATTACGGCACCACCCATACGTCGCTCTTTGGCTGAGATGCGACAAGAGCTAATATAGGCCTGCTGCTTACAGCGAGACGGTAGCATAAAATGATTCATCTGACGCCACGAACTTTTCGAATTTACACTAATTAAACATTGAGGGAATAATTGGCAAAAGTTAAAAGTACAGTCGCTCAATTTAAGTGTACGTACCCGTTTACAGTCCTATGTCTAACGGTCACTCAGCTTTGTGGTAGTCCCACATACTATGATCTCAAATATGGCCGGTCGGCCTACTAGTTGGGCACAAGAAACTGGCTATTTTCTCCAAACTGATGAGCCATACATCTGCAGCGCTTTCCGCGTTCCGCAGGCAAGCTCTCGCATATCGATACGATTTTAATATCAATTCTAATGTGCAAATTATTTCTGAAATTTATAGAAAATTAGCAAGTCATATTGACAGCTCAGACGATGCTTGGCGAACAACCACTCGTGCGATTGCGCACTATCTTGCTCACCTGAAGCTACGTCCGACATGGAGTAAATGGCTTTTTGAGATACCTGCCATACCCGCTTTACCAGTATTACTAATTTATTTGTGGTCGAAGGGTTTGTTTAATTCGCAAGCTCCTAAGCAAACTACATACGGCATTAAACTAGTTTTTTCAGAACGCTTTAAAACTAATCCCGAGATTTTTAGCTTACCTGCAGAGCTAACTCGAAGAGACGTCGCAACAAGAATGCTTGGAAATGGCACTCTTTATGGGCGAGATGTAATACACATACTCAAACTTCTTTCAAATAGTATACGCATGAAAATACCCTTCCCGATACAACTCGTGTTGAAATGTGCGATTGATCTATCAAAAGTCCGGGGGGCTTTAGACAACTCAGCCCCAGAATGGGTCGCAGTATATTGGGAATTTAATTGTGCGATAACTTTTATTGCTGCCGTATTAAAAAAAGACGGCATTGCAACTTATAATATAATGCATGGTGACAAGGGTTTCTTCGCAAAGCACGCCTTCTTTGAAGTTACTCGCTGTTACTGCTGGCATCAGTATTACATCGATCTGTTTCAGAAAGAATATGTTCGAAGTGACTTTCGGGTATTTGAGAACCCTGCCTTTCATTTAAATCCATCTGAATTAGCTTTAGCTAATGAATGGCCACAAGCAGGCGTGGGACTCGTTACTCCGGCCTTAGCGACTTTATCTGCGAAATCACGAAAAGCTAAGAGCATAATGATAAAACTTGCTAAAACCTGCAACACTATAGCCGAGAAGTACGATGTGAGTGTTCGTCCTCACCCACTCTATTGGGAAGACTTTCGCCACCTAAGACCACTGCTAAGCCGACAAGTGAAGATAACTGCTATTGACTGCGAAAAACCACGTACGTTCATTTTAAGAAATGCGATTTTAGTTGGTACTAATTCTACTATGCTCCTAGAAGCTGCGCATATCGGTAAGAAAGTCATAATTCTGGACACACCTGCAATAGAAGAAATAAAGCTTATGCACTATATCTATAGTCAGCCTAATGTATTTATCTGCAAAATTAATGACTTGGAAAAAACTATTGCGCTAGCTCTCGCACAGCAAATATCTCTTCGGTTCCTGCAAGCGAAGAAAAATGATACAGACCTTAATAGCTCCAGAGTTGAACGTCCCTCCGTTCATATCTCTTAAAGTATTTAACGTTGGTTGTGGACTAGCACATGATCCAAACACCCAAATCAACAAGCACTATGAAGGACCAAGATATAGCTCCTTGGCCAGTTTATGATAGCGATGAAGTTGATGCTGCAACCTACGTGCTGAAATCTGGACACGTTAACTACTGGACCGGTAATGAGGGCCGGAAATTCGAGATAGAATACGCAAAATACTGCGGCGTGGCACACGGCTTAGTAGTCACTAATGGAACAGCCGCCCTGGAGCTCGCATTGTACGGCCTTGGCATCGGTGTGGGAGACGAAGTGGTAGTACCTGCCCGAACCTTCATAGCCACCGCGGCTGCAGTTGCTCTATGCGGAGCACAGCCAGTTGTTGCTGATATTGATCCAATATCACAGAACTTAACGGCAGAAACAGTTGCGAAGGTATTAAGTCCACAAACAAAAGCAGTTATTCCTGTGCACCTAGCGGGCTGGCCGGTAGATATGAAACCAATCATGAACCTAGCGCGACAGCAGAGCATTATGGTGGTCGAAGACTGCGCCCAAGCGCATGGTGCAACGATAGACGGCAGGCCTGTTGGGAGCTTTGGTCATATCGGTTGCTTCTCATTTTGTCAGGACAAAATCATTAGTACAGGCGGTGAAGGCGGCATGATTGTTACTAACGACAATGCTATCTATCAGCGCATGTGGTCACACCGTGATCATGGCAAAGACTTTGATCGCAGCCAAGCGCCCGAAGCTAGCCCTGGTTTCAAGTGGCTAGCAACAACCTTCGGTACAAATTGGCGCTTGACAGAGTTTCAGTCGGCAATTGGGCGGATACAACTCAAAAAACTACCGCAGTGGACGGCGACAAGACGCAATAATGCGGCTCAGCTTGACTCCGCGTTGTCTTCTCTCAGAGCAGTCTCAATACCTACTCCGCCCTCTAATTTGGGCCATGCCTATTACAAGTATTCTGGACTTATAAATACTGGGGAATTGAAGGATGGCTGGTCGCGCGATCAAATATGTGCCGAGTTGAACAGTCGAGGTGTGCCTGCACGCGTCGGCGCTTGTCCAGATATTTCACGGGAAGCTGCTTTTACTGCTGATACAACCAGCCAGCCTACCCACCCCAATGCTGAAAGCTTGGCGGATCGAACATTTACTCTGCCGGTATACCCCTCTTTGTCAGAGAATAATATTTCGTTCATCGCCAACACAACTCGAGACATTATCCTAAAGGCAACGCGCTAGTTTCCTAACGTTACAACACACAAGAATCAAAAAGATTTTGCCAGTTGGCAAATACCATGTATTTTAAAATTTCACAGCGGACCTATGGCCCAATAGAGACGCTAGCTTTATAAGAGTGAGATGTCCGCCACAAAACGCACAGCGGCCACTAGCCTGCATATATTGATACTAGAACCGTTGCTTCATTGTGGCGACGGCGCCGGTCCTACCAGAACATTTGCGGTTTGTCGTGAACTAGCTCAATACGGACATCGCGTTACCGTTTTAACGTCATCCTCAGGTTCCATCTCCAATAGTATTGACGCAGAATTTTCTATTTTAAGTTTTGGAAATAACCCACTGCATCAGTTTGGATATCCAGCCCCAGCACCTATATATAGATCTTTCGCCTTAGGGACTCTTTGGAGAATTTGGCGTGTTACGAAAGTGGATGCCGTCTTAACCCCTGATCGACCTCATATGATTCTGCCAATAGCTGCCCTATTCTGCAAATTGCGCGGTATCCCGCTCGTAGTTGATGGGCGCGGCGGCATACCAAAAAGCTTATCTCAAGCACCACTAAAACACCGGCTACTAACTTTTATCAAACGCACAATTTACCTCTCGTTGATGCGAAGCGCACAACGTATTCTCGTTCAAAATACTAATTTAAGGGATGCACTAATCATAAACGGCATTGCCATAGAAAGAACTATCGAGACTTGGCCCGGCTGTGACACCGATCTACTGCACCCAAAGAGCAAAATTTTAAAAATACCGGATGAAGACCTTGAGCATAAAATACAAGAACCCATTATTATTTACGCTGGGCGTATAAGCGCTGAGGATAAACTCGAGACAGTCATTAATATTGCCGCCGCTCTACAATCTAAATCGGAAAATGTCACTTTCTTATTTTATGGTGATGGACCGGGGCGTGCGAAGCTTGAATCTCATGCCAGCACCGCCGGTGTGCTTAATAAAAGCGTTTTAATTCTAGATCCTGTGCCGCGCGCAAAACTGCCACTCGTTTTAACAAAAGCAACAGCTGTTATCGGCCGAATTCAGGATGCAACAATATGGGATCCAAGCAGCCATATATTCGATGCCTTGGCGGCAGAGCGACCTGTCATTTTCGCTGGAGCAAATCCTCACCGTGAATTAGTTGTGAGCCGCGGCGCAGGAATCGCGCTAACTATTAATGATGCACAAGCTGCTGCGCGCGAGATTACTGATTTTATAAATAACGCCGGCGACTTGATGCGGGCTCGACAACAAGCCTCAGCTTTGGCCGCCGGCCGCTTCAATACGCACCGCGTTACTGCTGATATTCGCGATGGGATAGAGGCAGCCACTGGTGAAATGCCACGCGAAGTTGTATTGAGGCAACGTATGCTTTGGACCAAGCGTGCATTGGATATTCTGATTTCACTTAGCGCACTTATCATTCTATCGCCAGTGCTCATTGGTTTAATGATTGCCACATACACTAAGATGGGTAGACCTGTAATATTTTCTCAATCCCGCCCGGGATTGAAAGGAAATATTTTTCAAATTTATAAATTTCGCACTATGAAAAACTTGACCGGATCAGCGGGTGAGGCCTTGCCCGATAGCGAAAGATTAACGCCCCTCGGCCGTTTTATGCGGAACACATCTCTAGATGAATTACCAGAACTCTTTAACGTTCTACGTGGTGATATGAGTCTCGTTGGACCTCGCCCTTTGCTAGTCGAATATCTACCGTACTATTCCTCAGAGCAACGCCGCCGCCATGATGTGCTGCCAGGCCTAACAGGCTGGACCCAAGTAAATGGCCGCAATACTTTGACCTGGGAGGAAAAATTCACGTACGATGTATGGTACGTGGATAATATTAGCCTTTGGCTCGACCTTAGAATCTTGCTTAAAACTGTCTGGGTAGCGCTACGTAGGACTGGAGTGAATGCGCCTGGATACTCTACTATGCCGCGTTTTGACGAAATAATGGCACGGCGCGAAGGTGCTGAAGATGATTAAGTTTTATTAAATAGGTCGAGGCAATGAATTACTAGCGAACGCATTGTGTATTTGTACAAAATGCTTAGCATAGATGGTAGCTTTAGGAGAGTAAGATGAACTCAGGATATAGGTACAGCTGGCTCAGTTCTTTTATAATTTTAATGGTCGGACTTCACTCCACTACTGCATCAGCCACAGACGGCAGTAACATTGGCGATACGCAGATGTGCATCAATTCTGAACATATCATCGACACTCCGGTGATCGACCGAAAAACTATTTTGGTAAAAATGCTTATTCCTAAAGACGGCTACAAGCGCATTGATCTCGTAAGAAACTGCAGCGGCCTATATGAGGGGAATGGCTTTTCCTATGACACAAGCCTTAATAAACTCTGCAAACAAGACCTCTTATTCGCAAACGGATCAGCTGGGTCAGCATGCCTTATTGATCAAATAGTGACAATCGATAAAGCTGAGGCACGGAGATTAATAGAGAAATAAAGCTTTGCCACTGACCTTATCCGCGGCCCTGACACCCATTTTAAGCTCTAGCGTTTAAAATTTAGGGCAGGACGTAAGGGCCATCACCCTTCACTGCGCAAATACGTTGACGCACGCTAGGGCGAGGAGTGGTCTCTTCACCATGTTCGTAAGCGACAATATGTAAATGTGGGGTTAGGAGATTTAACAATTCGCCTGGCTTCATTAGAAAATTTGGATTGCGCGGACGACCAAAATACTCATTTCCCGCTCCAAATGTTTCAAAAATGAGCACACCGCCATGGTTCAATGCTGAAATAAGCTGAGGAAAATGTGGGCGGTATAGATAGTTCGTGACGACGATTCCATCAAATAAACGGCCTTCTAAGGGCCAGTGAGTAGATTCTAAGTCGGCGGCCATAATCTCAATTTTTGGTTTGTTCTCGAGATACTCAAGGCCAGAAATATCGATATCTACGGCTACCACTTGAAACCCCGCACCATGCAGCATCCACGCATGACGGCCATGCCCTGCCGCAACATCCAGGACACAGCCACCCTGTTTGATGAGTGCCGAAAAGCGTACAATCCAAGGGGAAGGCGGAATCGCTGCATTAGTTGGGCGATCAAAGCTTGGCATAATTCATAATATGCATACTGCAAGGTCGCGATTCTACCCACTATTTCAAAAAGAATCATTTTAAAATCAATTGATTGGCTCACGCGTGAGAGTGGTTTGACGACATGCGACGCAGCCTCTAAGAAAGGCTCACTTGTCTTTGCAAAGAGCCGAGCAAACTGGACCAATTAAAAAGGTAGAAAAAAGGACATACCTTTGGTTAAGGACACAAAACCCATTGATAACAAACTTTCTCTCGCAGCTGACTTTCCCAATGCTGCCCATGACCAATGGTTAAAGTTAGTAGACAAAGTTTTGAGTGGCGCATCCTTTGATAAAAAGCTGGTCTCGCAGACATACGACCATATTGCTCTCCAGCCCCTATATACCCGCAGCGATTGGAATGCCGATATCGACTCTATAGGACTACCTGGTGGCGCCCCCTTTACCCGCGGTGGAAAATTGATGGGCACCTCGATTAAGGGTTGGGATATTCGTCAAAGTTGCTGCAATCCCGATCCCATCACTGCCAACAAAGAAATTCTTGAGGATCTGGAGGGAGGTGCAACCTCCGTTGTGCTAAACGTTGACCCGAAGGGCGCCAAAGGTGCAATGGTACAATCAATTGATGACCTCAAAACGATACTTGAAGGCGTTCATATTGATCTGGCTCCGGTTAGTTTAGAGTCAGATTCCCTTTCATTACCCATTGCGGTATTTTTGATGCAGGTGATCAAAGAAAAGGGAATCTCACCCAAAACATTCTCTGGTAATTTTGGGGTTGACGAATTTACAAATCTTGCAACCGAAGGCAAACTTTCCACTGACATACAGACTAGCTTAGCGCGCATGTCCGATATGGCTGCTTATGTGGCACAAACTTATCCAAATGCGCGCACATTTAACCTTCGCTCTTTCGTGTACCACTCAGCTGGCGCTGCCGACGCGCAAGAAATAGGCTGTGCTTTAGCAACAGCAGTTGAATACTTGCGCGCCATGACCCGAGCTGGCCTAAATATAAATGAGGCTTGCTCACAAGTAGCATTCACTGCCGCAGTAGATGCAGATTTATTCCTTTCAGTCGCTAAGGTAAGGACTTTTCGTAAACTTTGGTGTCGTGTTGCCGAGGCATGCGGAGCGGATACAAACAATCGTACCGCACCAATCGCCGTATGTACTGCGCAGCGCATGATGAGTCGCCGGGACCCCTGGGTAAACATTTTGCGTACAACCGTTGCCTGCTTTGGCGCAGGTATCGCTGGAGCAGATTCAGTAACAGTATTGCCCTTCGATACGGCCATTGGCTTACCTAGCGATCTCGCCCGCCGCATCGCTCGAAATACCCAAATTGTTCTTCAGGAAGAAGTGGGCCTTAATCGAGTTATCGATCCAGCCGGGGGGGCTTGGATGTTCGAACGGCTGACCAAGGAATTGGAACAAAAAGCTTGGTCCTTCTTCCAGGAAATCGAGAAAAATGGGGGCATGGCCAATGCTCTCACTTCCGGATTCATCAGTGATAAAATTTCTGCTGTGCAATCAGAGCGGTCAAAAAATATTACCCATCGCAAAGATTTAATAACCGGGGTCAGCGAATTCCCCAATATTCACGAACCCCAACTGAAAATCCCTAAAATGCCTATCCAAAAATCACTGTCGCAGCCGGTGGGAACCGTGGGCAAACTACCGCTACCTTTGAATGGTGGACTAACCAAAGCGCTTACTTGTGCGGTGCGTGATGGCGCTAACATTGCTGCGTTAAGTGAATCACTTTGGTCCACCACCAATGCCTCGATGGCAGCATTGCCAAATTTACGACTTGCTGCTGACTTCGAGGCGCTGCGCGATCTCAGCGATGCCTTCAAAGATGAATTCGGTCAAAGACCAAAAGTCTTTCTCGCTAATATTGGAGGCATTTCCGAATTTACAGCTCGGGCTCAGTTTGCAAAAAATCTTTTTGAAGCTGGGGGCATAGAGGCTGTGGCAGGTACCGGTAGCACTGAGGCTGCCACTATCGCCCGGGATTTTAAGAACAGCAATTCCAAGCTTGCTGTTATGTGTGGAATTGATGAAATGTATACAAAATATGCTTTAGATGTTTGCGCAGCCCTAAAAGATGCGGGAGCAGAACTCATTTATATAGCTGGACGACCGGAGACACAAGAATCGCGCCACTTAGATGTCGGTATAGATGACTTTATATTCATTGGCTGCGATGCGCACGCAATTCTCACCAAAGCGCATAGACAACTAAATCCGAACGATAGGATAAGTGCCCATGAATAAAACTCAATCAAGCATTCCGAATTTTGCAGATGTCGGCCTATCGCCCATATCTAATTCGGGACAGCTTGGTGCTAATGAATGGTGTGCCAAGGTGGAAGCTGAGACAGGCCAAAAAATTGATGATCTGGCATGGCAATCACCTGAAGGGATACCCATCAAACCTCTATTTACGGAAAATGATATTGCCAACCTTGATTTTTTGGATACTCGTCCAGGAATAGCACCTTACTTACGAGGCCCCTATCCTACCATGTACGTCAATCAGCCCTGGACGATTCGCCAGTACGCGGGATTTTCCACTGCTGAGGATTCTAACGCTTTTTACCAGCGCAATTTAGCTGCCGGGCAAAAGGGCCTGTCTATTGCTTTCGATCTGGCAACACACCGGGGCTACGATAGCGATCATCCACGCGTGACTGGCGATGTTGGGATGGCCGGTGTGGCTGTGGATTCCATCCTCGACATGCGAACGCTATTCGACAGTATTCCGCTCGATCATATGAGCGTTTCTATGACAATGAACGGTGCGGTATTGCCAGTAATGGCGCTTTATATCGTCGCAGCCGAAGAACAAGGTGTTGAACCCAAGCAGCTATCAGGAACCATTCAAAACGATATTTTGAAAGAGTTTATGGTGCGCAATACTTATATCTTCCCTCCGCTATCAAGCATGCGCATCATTTCAGACATTTTCGCCTTTACATCAAAGAAAATGCCTAAGTTTAATTCCATTTCAATTTCCGGTTACCACATGCAAGAGGCCGGCGCGACAGCAGACTTGGAGTTGGCCTATACTCTGGCTGACGGCATTGAATACGCTCGTGCGGGTATTAAAGCAGGCCTAAATATCGATGCTTTTGCGCCACGCCTCAGTTTTTTTTGGGCTATTGGCATGAACTTCTTTATGGAAGTCGCCAAAATGCGCGCCGGACGCCTACTATGGGCAAAACTGATAAAGCAATTCGATCCAAAAAATGATAAATCCTTGTCATTGCGCACCCACTGTCAAACCTCAGGCTGGAGCCTGACCGCACAGGATGTTTATACCAATGTGATCCGTACATGTGTGGAAGCAATGGCTGCCACTCAAGGCCATACGCAGTCACTGCATACAAACGCTTTAGACGAAGCACTAGCTCTACCAACAGACTTTTCGGCTCGCATCGCTCGCAACACCCAACTATTCATTCAACAGGAAACAGGGACCACCAGAAGTGTAGATCCATGGGGCGGCAGCTATTATGTAGAACGCCTCACTTACGAACTCGCCAACAAGGCCTGGGCTCACATCCAGGAAATTGAAGGCCTAGGTGGCATGGCAAAAGCTATTGAGGCAGGTATTCCTAAGCTCCGCATCGAAGAAGCCGCTGCCCGGACCCAGGCACGCATCGATTCTGGCCGCCAGACCGTCGTTGGAGTAAATAAGTATCAGTTGAATGAGAAAGAGGACATAGACGTTCTTAGGGTAGATAATAGTGCCGTGCGGGATGCTCAGCTTAAAAAGCTCAAATCTTTGCGTGCAAACCGCAATGAGGCGGCATGCACTCAAGCTCTTCAGGCCTTGACCAATGCCGCAAAAAGCGGTGAAGGGAATCTACTTGAGCTATCGGTCAGCGCTGCAAGGGCCAAGGCTACAGTTGGTGAAATGACTGAGGCGCTAGAAAAGGTTTATGGAAGGCACGTAGCTGAAACGCGCTCTATTGCAGGGGTTTATCGTAAGGAAGTAGGAGCAAAATCGGAAACTGTGGAAAAAGTATCAAAAATGGTTGAGGTCTTCGCCAAGAAAGAAGGCCGTCGACCGCGCATTCTAGTTGCTAAAATGGGCCAGGATGGCCACGACCGTGGCCAGAAGGTTATCGCCTCAGCATTCGCCGATCTTGGGTTCGACGTAGATATCGGTCCGCTGTTCCAAACACCACAAGAAGCTGCAAAACAAGCTGTCGAGAATGATGTTCACGTGGTCGGCGCATCATCGCTAGCCGCTGGTCATTTAACCCTCGTACCTGAGTTGAAGTCCGAGCTTAAGAAGTTAGGACGCGAAGATATTATGATAGTGGTGGGTGGCGTGATTCCCCCACAGGACTTTGAAGCTCTCTATGATGCAGGCGCCGCAGCAATCTTTCCGCCAGGAACAGTGATTGGCGAAGCTGCTAGCGGCCTGATTGAGAAACTAAAAGACTCCCTTGGCCATTAGGAACTGCAATTGCCAAATACCAAAGCCACTTCAAATACGAAAAATGATGCGGTACTTAATGCTGACATGTATGTGTCAGGCATTCTTTCGGGTAACCGAGCGAAATTAGCACGCGCCATTACTCTGATAGAATCTCGTAATTCAGAACATCAAATACTTGCGCAAGAAATACTGATCAAGCTACTACCTCAAACTGGAAAGAGCCTCCGTATCGGCGTAAGCGGGCTGCCCGGTTCGGGGAAAAGTACTTTTATAGATGCTTTTGGGACCATGCTGACAGCAGCAGGTCGCAAAGTTGCGGTACTGGCTGTGGATCCGACGTCCTCTCGTACAGGAGGGAGTATCCTCGGTGACAAAACTCGAATGGCACAGCTTGCCGTAGACCCTGAAGCATTTATTCGCCCTTCACCCACCAGTGGAACTTTGGGAGGGGTTGCACATGCCACACGCGAAGCGATCCTATTGTGTGAAGCTGCAGGCTACAACGTCATTCTGGTAGAAACGGTTGGTGTCGGCCAAAGTGAGATCACCGTATCTGAAATGGTGGATTTCTTTTTGGTGCTAATGATCGCCGGTGGAGGTGATGAATTACAAGGTATAAAGAAAGGAGTGTTGGAAATTGCCGACATGATAGCTATTACTAAATCTGATGGAGATAATACCAGTCGCGCCGCCATAACAGCTGCAGACTATCAACATGCACTGCGCATTATCACACCGAATAATCCTAATTGGGTGCCACCAGTCATCACCATCAGCGCGCAGGATAATAATGGACTAGATGTATTATGGAATAAGATTGACCTCTATCACACCTCTATGCAGAAAAGTGGTGAGTGGGCTTCCAAAAGGCGTTCACAGCAAATCCGCTGGATGTGGTCTATGGTAGATGATCGTCTTAAAAGGCGGCTCAAGGCTGACCCTAAAATCAAGGCTATGATCCCAGATTTGGAAAAAGAGGTTGGCACCGGTAGGTTAATCCCAACTCTGGCGGTTGATAAAATCTTCTCCACCTTTGGCGTTTAAGGGACAGTACCATGATACTCATGGCAACTACCGCCGTGATGGGATGTATCCTACTGGCTGGAAACGCAGTACTAGCTGAGAGCGATACAGAACTTATTGCCCAAGCTCGGGCCATTCACAAACGTGTTCTCACCATTGATACCCATGTTGATATTCCCTTCAACTTCGGTTCCGACGCCTACGATATGATGAAACCAGGACCTCTCGGGCAACAGGTCCATTTACCCACAATGACAGAAGGGGGATTAGACGCCGTATTTTTGATTGTTTACGTCGGACAGAGCACTCGCACGATTACGGGCAATACCAAAGCGCTTTCTGATGCATTTCTAAAATTCTCCGCAATTCATAAGCTCACTGAAGAGAGTTACCCGAATGAAGTAGAGCTCGCTCGTACAGCTGAAGATGTTCGCCGCATATCCGCGAGTGGTCGCAAGGCGGTTATTATCGGTATGGAAAATGGTTTTCCCATGGGCAAAGACCTACGGCTACTTGATGTATTTTATGATCAAGGTGCGCGCTACCTTGGGCTTCTACACAACGGTCATAATGAATTGGGCGATTCGGCCCAGCCGTTTGAGAAGGAAGACACCGCAGAGCACGGAGGCCTCTCGAGTCTTGGAAAAGAGGTAGTTACTCGACTTAATAAGCTTGGAATCATGATCGATGTCTCCCACGCAAGTAAGCAAACAACACTAGATATTCTGGCATTATCGAAAGCTCCGGTAATTGCCAGCCATTCAGCAATCAGGGGTATTGGTAATCACCCGCGTAATCTTAGCGATATTGAGCTAGACGCCATAAAAAATACAAATGGGGTCGTGAATCTAGTAGCGTTCGATACTTACCTGCGCAGTCCTTCGGCGGAAAAAACTGAAGCCTTAGATGGTCTACGCAAGAAGATGGAACTAGATAAACCGGGAGCTTTCCAGAAATTAAATCCCGAACAACTGTCTAGTTATTATGAGAGCGCTGCAGCCATAGATGCCAAATGGCCAAAAGCTGGCGTAGCTGATCTTGTTGATCATATAGATTATGCTGTAAGGCGTATTGGTATTGATCATGTTGGCATTGCTTCTGATTTTAATGGTGGGGGTGGCATCACCGGCTGGAACAATGCAGGAGAAACACTAAACGTCACCTTAGAGCTAGTAAAACGAGGTTATTCCGAGGATGAAATTGCTAAAATCTGGGGCGGCAATTTGCTGCGAGTTATGGAAGACGTCGAAGCCTACGCCGCTCAGATGAAAAATTAGCCAGATCGACAAAGCCTCTTACTTATCATTAGTTAGAATTTTATAAAGGTCTGGGCGTCGGTCCCTGAAGAAACCGAATGCAGCGCGATTACGACGCGCTTCATTTATATCAATTTTAGCTGTAATAACGCCCTCTTCATACCTACCCATTTCCTGGAGTATTTCGCCACACTGGTCAGTAATGAAAGACGAGCCATAAAACACCTGGCCATTTTCGGTGCCAGTACGGTTAGCTGCCACAACAGAGACCATGTTGGAAACTGCATGACCAACCATAGCACGCTGCCAAAGCATCTTGGTGTCAAATTCGGGGTGATCCGGCTCTGATCCGATGGCTGTGGGGTAAAAAAGAATATCAGCACCCAGCAGCATCATTGCCCGAGCAGCCTCAGGAAACCATTGATCCCAACAAATACCGACGCCTATCTTACCAAATTTAGTGGGCCAGGCCCTGAACCCCGTATTTCCTGGACGAAAGTAAAATTTTTCTTCGTAGCCCGGACCATCAGGAATATGACTTTTGCGATATGTACCAAGAACCTCACCATCGGCATCTATCATGGCTAGACTGTTATAGTAATGCTGCCCATCCCGTTCGAAAATAGATGCGGGTATAACGACCTTGAGTTTTTTGGCTACCATTGCTAGCGCGGAGACTACCGGGTGTTTATCTGCAGGAAAAGCGCTATCAAAATGCTTTTCCTTTTCCTCCACACAAAAGTAACGGCCCTGCAACAATTCAGGGGGCAGTATTATATTGGCTCCACGATTGGCGCCCTGCTCAATGAGATCGCTAGTGCGCTCAATATTCTCAGCCAAGTTCTCCGAAAATGCGCACTGTATCGCCGCAACCGTGACTGCACTCATTTGTTTGACCTTCTAGACAGCAGGTTGTTGCTGCGTAATACAATGAAACGAACCGCCACCAGATATAACATGGTTGGCGAGTAAACCCACAGTGCGCCGAGTTGGAAATAGTCTCGCGATTCTTTCAACCGCACAGTCATCTTTCTTAGTGCCATAAACCGGAACAACCACGGTAGTGTTACCTATGTAAAAGTTCACAAAACTGGCAGGAATAATTTCACCATCCGCACCTTCTACTCGACCCGGGGAAGGGATGGTCGCAATGTCCAACTTACGCCCGCACGCATCAATCCCACCTTTTAAACTGGCGATAGTTGCAGTCAAAGTATCATAGTTGGGGTCATCTAACCCAGAAGGCTCCATGCAGACCACTACACCCGGC
>PASS01000038.1 GCA_002712165.1 Fidelibacterota bacterium | reverse complement strand
CTTTTACATTGCTCAAGATTGTATTTTTCTATATTTTGTAATTACTTCAGTCACTGTGCGGTGCCGGAATATATAAGACTTGTGTTGATCCGACATTATTTTCTTCTGCGCCTATCAGAAATATATCGAGAACGATTGGGAGAATGGCGAATGCGAGATCAACGCTCTAATGCTTTGGCAGTTGGATCTATGGCCTTGCTATTGATTTCGGTGGTACCGGCACATGCTGAGAGTGATGGAGGTACGTTTGGTTTTCTTGCCTGGGATTTTGGCTATGCTTCTGCCGAAGCGACTCCTGAGGCTTGTCCCGAAGGACTTAATACGGGTGCTCGTGAACTGTATCTAGGTGATTTGCCTGATGCGGAACGTGAGCGACTAGCAGCACCCGAAAATGGACGCGAGTTGGGGCGCATGGTTGGTCGGCGCGGCAACCTAAATGCATGCGCTAATCCAACCGAATTCAAGAACTATGGCCTTAAGGTCTACCAAAGCAAAGTCCATTATGGACTCAATCTTGATGGCTTAGGTTCTACCGATACCAATACGGCAGCTCCAAATACATGCGGGCATCCTAATTTCACAGGGTTCAATGGAGAATTTGGGGTAGATAACCAAATGGGGCGGGTTGTTGGGTGTACCCGTGCCTACATGGCTGGTGGTGACTTCGATAATACAACAGGCGCTACTCTAGTAGATGGCTCATACTCTGTACTTATCGAGTTGAGTGACGTAGACGACAAACAAAATGACGAAAACATCACGGTTGGGTTCTATTCTGGCCGAGGGTCTGTGATGTTAGATGCTGGTGGCAAAATCCTGCCCTATCAAAGCCTAGCTGTGCATGAAGATAGTCGATTCCACAATGTGACTAAGGGCAAAATCGTAGACGGTATTATCACGACAGAGCCGTTTGACCTGCGGCTCGAAGTTCACCAACAGGTTATTCACAGTGACCATTGGATTCGTGGTGCTAGGTTTAAGGGCAAGTTTTTAGTTGATGGTGGTTTAAGAGGAATTGTAGGGGGTTACTATGATTTGGAAAAGCGGTGGGAGCATGTGATTCATGCAGGTGTGATCACATCCATTCTAACTGGCTACAATTGTCCGGGATTATATCAAAAGCTGCATGATTTTGCTGATGGGTACCCAGATCCAACAACTGGAAAATGCACAGCAATCTCTAGTGCGATGCGCGTGGGAGCCATACCAGCCTTTGTTATTCACCGATCGCCAGAGACTGAGACGGCCCAGACCCGCTAAATGAGAGCAGGGCAATTTCAGCCTAGGAGTTTTTGATTACTTATGTTTGAAAAAATAAAAAAAGCCAGTGTTGCTGCAGTCGCAGTGCTTGCTGTTGTAGGGTGTGTAGCGCCCCCTGAAATCCTGACAGATGGAGGGCCACCGACGGTTCGCCGTCTCACGGCTGAACAGTACCGCCAAAGTATCACGGATATTTTTGGTGAAAATATTACAGTGGCTGGTAGGTTTGAGCCTGACGTGCGTGTTGATGGTTTGATCGCAATTGGCACTGCACAGGTTACGGTTACTCCCTCCGGTTTCGAGCAGTACAACAGTATAGGACGCAATATCGCTGCGCAGGTTGTTAGTGAAGAGCATCGTGATCGATTAATTGGTTGCAAGCCCGTATCTTTGGGTGGTGCAGATGATGCTTGTGTGCGTGAAGTGCTTGGTCGCATCGGGCGCTTATTGTATCGCCGCCCATTAACTGAGGTGGAGTTGGACAACCACACGGATATCGCCCGTGCCGCCACTGCAAAGCTTGGCGGTTTTTACGAAGGATTAGAATTTGCGATTGCTGGTCTACTTGTCGCCCCTGAGTTTTTATTTCGGGTCGAGGCTACCGTGCCCAATGGCCGTGAGCTTGACGCCTATTCCAAGGCAACTCGCCTCAGCTTTTTCCTTTGGAATGCCCCACCGGATGCTGAATTGCTTAATGCGGCAGCGCGCGGAGATTTGAACAATACACGCGGTTTGGCGGTCCAAGTCGACCGCCTCTTGAACTCTGATCGTGTCGCTGACGGTGTGCGAGCATTCTTTGCCGATATGTTGGGTTTCGAGGAATTTGATAAATTGGCTAAAGACTCAACTATTTACCCAGCCTTCAGCCTCAGGGTTGCCAACGATTCAAGAGAACAAGCGCTGCGCACCATCACTCATCACCTCATTGATTTACAGGGCGACTATCGTGATCTATTTACAACGCGGCGAACCTTTCTAACCCGAGCCCTTGGTGCTGTATATAGAGTGCCTGTTGGGGTGGAAAATGGCTGGGAGCCCTATGAGTTTGGAGCCAATGATCCACGAGCTGGTATTATCACTCAGATTGGTTTTGTAGGGCTACACTCTCATCCTGGTCGCAGTTCTGCGACACTAAGGGGTATGGCGGTACGCGAGTTGCTCATGTGTCAGAAAGTTCCATTGCCACCCAACAACGTAGACTTTTCGGTGGTTCAGGACACTGATAACCCAATATACAAAACGGCTCGTGATCGTTTGACGGCGCATAGGTCTGAGCCGATGTGCGCAGGCTGCCACAAAATTACAGATCCCATTGGACTTGCGTTAGAAAACTTTGACGGTCTGGGTCAGTTTAGAGATACGGAAAATGGAATTGCAATAGATGCTAGCGGTGATCTAGAAGGCAAGTCTTTTAGAAATGCTGCGGAGCTGGGTCAGGTTTTGAGCGGGTTACCTGCAACAGTATCGTGCGTTGTCGATAACACCTACCGTTATGCGGTCGGGCGCATGTTCGCACCAGGTGAATCTAGTTGGCGCAGCCAGCTAATCGACGATTTTTCCGAAAATGGTTACAATTTTACCTATTTACTCAGACGTATTGCTTTAAGCTCTGCATTTTACCGAATTGGCGAAGTTGAAAATATGGCCGGAGATAAGTACTCTTACAATCGTCCTTATACCATTGAAACGACACAGCAGGAGAATAGATCATGACNTCTTTGATCCATGGGTCGATAAATAGGCGTGTTGCCCTTCGTGGTATGTTGGGTGGTTCGGCGATTACGGTCGCCCTACCATTCCTTGATTGTTTTCTTAACAGTAACGGTAATGCTCTCGCATCCGGAGCGCCCATGCCGGTTCGTTTCGGTACTTGGTTTTGGGGTTGTGGTATGACACCATTTCGCTGGACTCCTATTACAGAAGGAACTAGCTACGAAATCGGTGAAGAGCTTCAAGCCATTACATCTTTAAAGGACCAAGTCTCTATTCTCAGTGGTTTTGGTGTGAGCCTCGACGGCAAGACCAATATACCGCATATCAGTGGTGCCCTTGGCTTAAGGACTGGCATGGCGCCCAGCTCACGACAGTCGGATATTCCTAGTATAGATGTAATTATTGCTAATCAGATTGGCAAGGACTCTCGTTTTCGTTCTCTGGAAATGGCGGCAACCGGCAATCCGCGCCATAGTTATAGCTTCCGCGGTGCAGGCGTAGTTAACCCGAGTGAGGAATCACCTATCGCATTGTATCAGCGGATTTTTGGACCCGAATTTCAAGACCCTAATGCAGCGGATTTTAAGCCGGATCCACGAGCGATGGTTCAAAAAAGTGTTCTTTCCGCTGTTGCGGGNCAGCGTGANANTCTTATGAAGAAAATTGGCNCCGCAGATCGCGCGCGGCTGGATGAGTACTTTACNTCNTTGCGTCAGATCGAGCAGCAGTTCGCTTTGCAACTTGAGAAACCGCCCCCAGCTGAAGCGTGTATCGTTTCTTCAGCACCGGAAGAAGGTAAGGTNGGTACCGATATTCTTGATGCTCGCCGTAATCACAAACTCATGGCGGATATCCTGACGCTGGCACTTGCATGCAATCAGACAAAGGTCTTCAATGTTGTATTCTCGGACTCTGCTTCCAGCTTGCGTCAGACGGGCCGGGCGACTACTCACCACCAACTCACCCACGAAGAACAAATTGATAAAGATCTCGGCTATCAGCCCGAAGCGACGCATTTTATTGAGGAGAGCATGGCAGCGTGGGGTGAGTTCGTAGGGGGTATGGCTAATCTGAGGGAAGGTGATAGTACTTTGCTCGATAACACGCTGATCTTTGCTCATTCTGATACAGAATATGCAAAAACCCATAATGTTGTTGGTATTCCAGTAATGCTTGCTGGAAAGGCAGGCGGTCGTGTGAAATCAGGAATCCATGTAAAAGGCAACGGTGACCCCATAACCCGCATAGGCTTAACCTTACAGCAGCTAATGGGCGTGCCCGTAGCTGAGTGGGGCACGAAGTCGATGGTAACGTCGAAGGTGGTTAGCGAAATTATCGCTTAGGCTGGTCTGGTATTAGGGTGGGTTTAGGCCCGCCGGTTGCCCAATCCAGAATTTCTACNGTATGTACNATTGGTATTNTCGTTGCTNNACGTAGCTGCGTCATACAGCCNATGTTGCCTGAAGCGATAATATCTGGCTNGATGCNTTCAAGNTTANCNGTCTTGCGGTCTCTCAATTTATTAGCGATATCTGGCTGNAATATATTGTATGTGCCNGCCGAACCGCAGCANAAATGACTCTCTGCCGGCTCNAACACCTCNAANCCTGCGGATCTTAATAATTNTTGAGGAANTGAAGNTAGCCCCTGACCNTGTTCGAGTGAGCAGGGGGATTGATAGGCAATNCGTAGCGCNTTAGGTNNACCTTCATTTTCTAAACCNAATTTCGATAGGACTTCTGAGACATCTTTTGTAATATCCGANACNCTAGCCGCATCATNTGCNAGNATAGGNTCGTTCCTAAATATATATCCGTAATCTTTAACCGTAGTGCCACAGCCTGAGGCATTGATTACTATGGCATCGATACCGCTGGCATCAATCTCGTGTGCCCAAGCACGGATGTTTGCAGATGCTAAGGAGTAGCTACGATCAGTCATGCCCATGTGATGTGTGAGGGCACCGCAACAGCCCGTATTTTTAGCTACAATAACCTCAACGCCGTGACGTGTGAGCAAGCGAATAGTAGATGCATTGATTCCTTGATCCAGTACTTGCTGAGCACACCCAGTTAGTAGGGCGACCCTCATGCGGCGCGCACCCACTGATCGGAAAATTTGTGGTGCATCCTGTGACGATGGGGAGGGTAGCGCTTTTGGCGCTAGTTTTATCATAGCACGNAATTGNATNGGNAATGCCCAAGCCATAGNTNTCACTAGCCANGAGGNAATGATAGCCATTCGTAATCGTNCTGGATAAGGAAGNATCACTGCAANAAACCAACGANCTAANCTCTCAGACCATGGTCGNTCACCGGNNCGCTCAATGTATGCACGAGCTTGGTCCACNAGGTGCATGTAATTAACACCAGATGGACANGTGGTTACACAGGCTAGGCATGATAAACAACGGTCGATGTGTAAGGTGATTTCCTGACTCGGTAGACTTTGATTTTCTAACATGTCTTTAATAAGGGTAATGCGCCCGCGTGGGCTGTCGAGCTCATCGCCAAGTAAAACGTATGTTGGGCATGTTGCATTACAAAACCCGCAATGAACACAGTTTCGTATAATGCTGTTTGCTTCAGCGATGCCGGGATCCGCTAATTGCTCAGATGTAAAGTTGGTTTGCATGCGGTGCTACCTACAATTAACGGTAAAACGGCCGCGATTTAAAATATTCTTAGGGTCAAACGCTGTCTTAATGCGTGCTTGGAGGGCTCCTACTGCGGGTTCTTGAGGCTGAAAGATCGCGACCTTTGATCGCAGGCTTTCTGGAGCCTTTATAAGTGTTGCATGTCCACCACCAGCCTGGGCTACTGCGTTGCGTATAGCCGCTGCGCCGCCATCGCCATTCGGCTGACCAGCAGCCCAGAGAAGGCCACCACCCCAATCGTAATAACAGGTCAGGTTTGCTTCCTTATGGATTAGTGTTCCAGCCTGCGTTCCAGACTGTGGGGGGACTGAAATGCGCCACACCACTCTTGGTTGTCCAACGAAAGGATGGACACTCCCAATTTCGTTCCAGAACTTTTTTGAGTTATGAGTATGCAGTTCTTCCGTTTCTCCATATGTTGCAAAGAGCTTGCGTAAGGTTGCGCATCGGTCTGTAACCGACTGCGACGGTCCTTCTATACGAAGTGCGGTTAGCGCACCGTTTGATCGAGCTACATAATCAATGCTTGAACTAGACGCTAGCGTTTCTGGGATATGTGCTGCACCCGAAATTTCCAACGCACTTAGAATGCCCTGCGTCATGATATTCAGGCCTTCATCATCAAAGCTAGAGATGAGGACTGTTCTTATTATTTCTGGTGCAGGTAGTACTTTTACTGTGACGTCGGTCATCACGGCGAGTGTCCCATATGAACCTGCTATCACTTTACAAAGGTCATAACCCGTCACATTCTTTACAACTCGCCCGCCAGCCTTGAACAACTCTCCTCGACCAGAATAGGCCAATGTTCCGAGAAAATGATCACGTGCAGCTCCCACCTTAAACCTACGTGGCCCGGATAGATTGCACGCTAAGGCCCCCCCAATAGATCCATCACCTTGTGCGGTATCTAGTAGAGGGCCAAAATCAGGCGGCTCAAACGCTAGAATCTGATTTTTTTCAGCCAAAGTAGATTCGATTTCCGCTATCGGTGTTCCTGCCTTAGCCTGAATAATTAATTCTTCAGGTTCGTAAAGGGTAATGCCAGAGATATTTGACATATCAAGGGTATGCCCACTTCGCACAGAATACCCAATCGCAGATTTTGTATTTCTACCAACAATCGACAGGGGCATTTCCTCGGTCGCTGCCCAGGTAATAAATTCGCCGACCTGTGTGGCTTTATGGGGCCGAAAAACTTCATTCATTTTAAAGCCGATGCATTAAAAGCGCGGTAGGTTAGGGAAACGCACCTCGCCTCGATGGATATGTAAACGGCCCAATTCGGCGCAGCGGTGTAATTGAGGAAAAACTTTTCCGGGGTTTAGAAGAGAATTTGGATCGAATGCGCACTTTACCCGTTGCTGTTGCTTCAGATCGTCCTCACTGAACATTACGGGCATAAGGTCACGCTTTTCTACCCCGACACCGTGCTCTCCAGTCAAAACTCCACCTACTTCAACGCATAGCTTTAGGATATCTTCGCCAAATTTCTCTGCTTGTTCTAAATCACCTGGAATATTGGCATCATACATGATGAGAGGGTGAAGATTTCCGTCGCCTGCGTGAAAAACATTAGCAACGTCGAGACCATAGTATTCGCTGAGTTCGCGCATACGGCTCAGCACAGTGGGCAGGGCTTTACGAGGAATGGTACCGTCCATGCAGTAGTAATCAGGTGATATGCGACCTATGGCGGGAAAAGCGCTTTTGCGGCCAGCCCAGAACATTAGCCGTTCGGCCTCAGTTTCTGACACACGATTACAGACTGCGCCGGTGTTTTTGGCGACGCATATAATCCTCTCGATTAGTTCATCTACCTCTGCATCGGGGCCGTCTAGTTCAACGATTAGAAGAGCCTCTACATCAAGGGGGTAACCGGCTTTAGCGAAGTCCTCGGCGGCATGAATGGCGGGTTTATCCATCATCTCCATTCCGCCTGGTATAATACCGCTAGCGATGATGCGGCCGACACACTCACCAGCATTTTCATTGGATTTAAAACCCAATAAAATGACGCGCGCTGCTGCTGGGTTTCTTAAAATACGTACTGTGACTTCCGTAATGACACCAAGTAGCCCTTCGGATCCTGTAATCAGGCCAAGTAGGTCGTAGCCGCCAGAGTCCAGATATTTACCACCAAGGCGTAGGATTTCTCCCTCCATGGTCACTAGTTCTAAGCCGAGCAGATTGTTAGTGGTCACACCATATTTGAGGCAATGTACGCCGCCCGAATTTTCTGCGACATTGCCGCCGATGGTACATGCGATTTGGCTAGATGGGTCGGGCGCGTAATAAAATCCTGCATGCCTTACCGCGTCAGTAATGGCTAGGTTAGTCACGCCTGTTTGGGCTGTAACCGCTCGGTTTTCGATATCGATATCTAAAATGCTGTTAAATTTTGTGAGGCCAAGGGTAATGGCATCGGCCAACGGAAGAGCCCCTCCCGATAGGCCCGTTCCCGCGCCACGCGGAACAACCTTAATGCCATTTGAGTAACAGTATTTCAAAATCTGCGAGACCTGGGCTGTGGATTCGGGCAATGCCACTATCATAGGCAGTTGCTTATAGGCTGTCAGTCCATCGGATTCGTACGCACGTAAGGAGTTTGTCTCGGTGATAACGCTTTCTTCAGATAAAATAGCCCTTAGTGCCGAGGCGATTTCCGCTCGGCGTGCCATAACGTCAGCGTCGGGGGGAGGCATTAGCAGCCCGGACATCGCATATTCTCCAAATCAATTAGTTTGTTGGTCTTTACTATATACTAAGTTGGTGGCAAGCGCTTCATATTGAAGATGCTAAGCTACTAGTGTATCCCTTTCGGTCTATTTACCACCATTCATAGAATTTTGTTGTGGCTGTGGGAGGGCAGCTTACGGCTTACGGCGGACTTAATTAGAAAGAAACCACCATGACCCAATATGTTATGTGCCACGGTTTGCAGGTGGCCCAAATCCTCTATGATTTTATAAATAAAGAAGTTCTACCCGGTACGGGAATATCGTCGGATGACTTTTGGAAGAAGACGGCCGCGTTTTTAGATGAAATGGCCCCAGAAAATAGGGAATTACTTAGAAAGCGGGACACACTACAAAAGCAAATCGACACTTGGCATAAAGAGCATAGAGGTAGTGTGATTAATGTGGATGCATACAAGGCATTTCTCGAGCGCATTGGTTACCTAGTTCCCGAGGGTGAAAATTTTAAAATTAAAACTACAGGCGTGGACGCTGAGGTTTCTACTCTTGCGGGCCCGCAGTTGGTAGTACCTCTCTCTAATACGCGCTATGCGCTCAATGCAGCCAATGCGCGTTGGGGAAGCTTGTATGACGCATTTTACGGTACTGATACTATTTCGTCGGCCGGTGGATCCGAGCCTGGCAAAGATTACAACCCAAAGCGTGGAGCTAAGGTTATCGAGCGGGTTCGCGTATTTTTGGATGAAATATTTCCACTAGACGGTGCCTCTCATAAAGACTCTGTAGCGTACTCGATCAACGGTGGAAAACTTTCAGTAGCCTTAAGAGATGACAGCATAGTTAGCTTAAAAATACCCAAACAGTTTAAGGGTTATCGTGGCCCAACGAGTGCCCCAACTATCATTTTACTTGTGAATAATGGTCTGCACGTCGAACTACTTATCGATCGTACGCACCCAATTGGTAAGGATGACTTGGCAGGTATAGCTGATGTTGAGCTTGAATCTGCCTTATCGACAATTATGGACTGTGAAGACTCGGTTGCAGTTGTAGATGCCGAGGACAAGGTCGCCATGTACCGCAATTGGCTTGGATTGATGAAGGGTGATTTGACTACCTCCTTTACCAAGGGAGGGGAAACGATCGAACGTGCGTTAAATCTAGACCGCAAGTACATAGCTCATGGTGGTGGGGAGATTGTTTTACCAAGTCGTAGCCTGATGTTTATTCGTAATGTTGGCCATCTAATGAAAAACGAATCCATCTTGATTGCGAATAATGAAGAAGTGCCAGAAGGGCTTTTGGACGGCGTTATAACTTCACTAATCGCAATTCACGACGTGCAGGCTAATGCTAATAATGTGCACAGAAACTCTAGAGCTGGTTCTGTCTACATCGTAAAACCCAAAATGCACGGTCCAGAAGAAGTAGCTTTCACCAATAAAGCCTTCAATAAAATTGAAGATTTACTGAGCCTGCCTCGCTACACTCTTAAAGTTGGCATCATGGATGAGGAGAGGCGGACTACTGTAAACTTGAAGGAATGTATTCGCGCTGCTTATAACCGAGTCGTATTTATAAATACTGGATTTCTGGATCGGACTGGCGATGAAATTCATACCTCTATGCACGCAGGTGCAATGGTTCGTAAGGGTGACATGAAGTCAGCTAAATGGATTCAAGCTTATGAAAGCCGAAATGTTGATATAGGGCTATCCTGTGGTCTAAAAGGCAAGGCCCAGATCGGCAAAGGTATGTGGCCTATGCCCGACCTTATGGCTGATATGCTGAAAACAAAAATTGCTCACCCCAAATCCGGAGCAAGTACTGCTTGGGTGCCATCACCAACAGCGGCGACATTGCATGCTCTGCATTATCACCAGGTAGACGTTGCCAAGATTCAGGAAATGCTTTCGAAATCCACTCCCAAGCCGTTGCATGATATTTTGACTATACCAGTAGCGGGTAGACAAAACTGGTCGGTTGAAGATGTAGAGAGGGAGCTAGAAAACAATGCCCAGGGCATTCTTGGCTATGTGGTGCGCTGGGTAAATCATGGCGTGGGTTGTTCAAAGGTTCCCGATATCAGCAATATCGGCCTTATGGAAGACCGTGCAACTCTTCGTATTTCTAGTCAGCATATCGCTAATTGGTTGGAGCATGGCGTGTGCGATACAAAACAAGTGATGGCGGTGATGAAGCGAATGGCCGTTGTAGTCGATAAACAGAACGTAGCTGACCGCACATATCAGCCTATGGCGTTAAACTTTGAGACAAGCCTTGCGTTTCGGGCAGCCTGTGATTTGGTCTTTAAGGGAGTGGAACAGCCTAATGGGTACACTGAACCTCTTTTACATTCCTACCGACGCGAATTGAAACGACAGCAGTCTTACTAAAATTGAGGAACTTGATTAATTTGTTGGGTAAATGGAAGCTCGCATAATCAGCTGGATTCGCTTGGCTGGAAGGGCCCCTTTATCGGTCATAACGCACCAGGAATCGGTAACATCAAAAACAACATCAAAATCGACAAAGCCGCTCCCACCAGGTTCTGTTGGGCGCGTAATTTGTAATATAGTAAATTTTTCTTCACTACCTCGCTCAAACAACTCGTTTATGAGTGCGCTTGGATTGGCAAAGTTGTGGTTTTCCATCCACGACCCGAGAAGTTCGAGGGCATTGTGGTGAGTTTCGTTTTTGTAGTTCAAAAAAATTTTTGACTCAGTTAGTCCTCCGTCTTCGTAATGAATAATGATTTCATTGTCTTGGGTTTCCGCCCAATCGACCTTAATGTCAACGCAGCCAATAGTGGCAGTGTAATCGCTCATTATTCCCTCCATATGCCTTCTGTGTCTTAGCATTGGCACTGAGCCCGCAGAAACCCCAAATCTCACTTATTTGACAGAGAGGCAGGCAGACCGTATTGAACGGTCAGATCTACATAAGAGACTTCTCATGCAACGCCATATTCCTTTCCAGCAGGTGATTAATTTCCGAGACTTGGGTGGCTATCAGGCCACGGGTGACAAACATACACGTTGGAACAAGCTTTTCAGATCGGCACATCTGACCAATCTTTCAGACTCTGATATTGTCCAGCTAAGGGCCCTCGATTTAAATCTTGTATGCGACTTTCGTTCTATTAAGGAACAAGAGCGAGGGCCGTCGCGTATACCGGGTACAATGAGCGTCAATAGAATTGCATTGGATATATGGCCTTCTGGTGCGCGCGTGCCTACTGAGATTGTCAAGAGCATGCTTTTTAATGGGGAAACTGTTCAGGCAGTACATGACAGTCAGCGCGAGATGTATCAGAGCCTTGCTATTGATTTTGCAGACAAATATGCACTGATGTTCGCCGCCCTCCTAGAGGGCCAGGGAAAACCTGCTTTGATACATTGTCGAGGCGGACGAGATCGGACGGGTTTTGGTGCGGCGCTGATTCTTTCAGCTCTTGGAGTTTCTTGTGAAACAATCACTAAAGATTATTTACTTACTAACGCAGCCCCGACGGCAAATAATTTCATTAGAAAAATGATTTGTGCCTACGCTGAAGATTCTCCAGGCAGGGGCAAAGAAGATTTGGCAGGACTCTTCAATGCTGTTTTTCCGGTTCGTGCGGAAAACCTTGTGGCATCCTTTGGTGCCATTGTTACTGAGTTCGGGTCAATAGAACGATATTTTGATGAAGCTTTAGATGTTTCTAAAGATGCGCGTGCTGAGCTTCAATCTTGGTTTCTACAAATATAGTGCTAATCCACATTACCCATGATTTATAATTATAGTTTTTGTTGTGGAAAAATCTTGCAGCGCCTCTAAGCCTTTCTCGCGACCATGGCCTGATTTCTTAAATCCTCCGAATGGCAACTCTACTCCGCCACCCGCTCCAAATGCATTTATATAAACCTGGCCCGAGCGCACTGCGTGAGCAACTCTTAGCGCGCGCGCTCCGTCTTGGGTCCATACTCCTGCGCCAAGGCCGTACTCCGTATCATTAGCAATACAAATAGCATCGGATTCGTCTTTAAAAGGTATTATTGATAGCACCGGTCCGAATACTTCCTCACGTCCAAGTTCGCTATCAGTGGGTACTGGGCCGAAAAGGATAGCCGGGACATAAAAACCACTTGGTGGTGCTTCGGGTGCGATACTACCTTCAGCAAGCATAGGAGTTTTTCTAGTCTTTGCGCGTTTAATAAACTGCAACACTCTGTCGCGTTGCTTTTGGTTTATCAGTGGACCAAAGTCATAATCACCGTGATGCGGTCCTGTAATAAGTGAATTAAATCTAGCTGCGAACGCCTTAGTCACCTTTTGCCAAGCTGACTCTTCCACAAGCAATCGGCTGCCTGCGACGCAAATTTGTCCACTATTTGCGATGATGGCATTTGTAATTACTGGCAGTGCTTCCTCAAGGTTGGCATCGGCGAAGACTATTTGTGGGGACTTACCACCCAACTCGAGAGTGACCCCTGCATGGTGATCAGCTGCAGCCTTTTGCACAAATGTACCGATTTCTGGTGAACCGGTGAAGGTAATAAAGTCTACGTCCTTGTGCGCGGCCAGTGCTGCTCCCGCTTCCTCACCAATTCCTGTTACTACGTTTAGAACCCCCGGCGGCAGACCGGCTTCGATGGCAAGCTCTGCAATGCGTATTGATGATAAACAAGCATCTTCAGCGGCCTTGAGAACTATGGCATTGCCCATAGCTAATGCAGGTGCGGTGGTACGGCCAGTCATTTGTGTCGGTGAGTTCCAGGGTATTATGGCACCGATTACGCCGTGCGGTTCACGGAAAGTCATGGCGGTAAAACCTTTACCGAGAGGTATGGTGGTGCCGACAGTTTTGTCTGCGGCACCTGCATAGTATTCGTAGTAACGTGACAGCACAGTCACATCGTTACGCGCTGATTTAATAGTTTTGCCGACGTCACGTGCGTCGAGTTGAGACAGCTCTTCGTGGTGCTTGGCGATGAGGGTAGACAGATTCATGAGAATTCGTCCACGATCAGCCGGTGTTTTATGCCGCCAAGAACCTTTATCGATAGCTCGACGCGCTGCAGCGACAGCAAGGTTTATGTCTTCTTTGTTGCTACGCGGAATGGTAGCGAAAACTTGACCATCTGAAGGGCAAATCATCTCAATACGCGCCCCTGAAGCCGAATCAGCGGGCCGGCCATCTATGATCATCTGGTAGTGTTTAAGTGGCTCTATGTGCGATTCCCGTTTTCTCGGGGCTGAAACAGTCATGATGTCTCCAGGCTTATGTTAAGAAATTGATTTTAGAGTAGATTATAGCAGGTGCGATAAGATTATCTGTATTTCGTATATACCAATGAGTGAAGTATATGCCCATGCTTGAAAAGTTGAAGGGGGACTGCCACCAATGCCTTATAAGCCTGAGCAAAAATGTCCGCTAGACGGAGTGCGGGTACTCGACCTATCGCGCCTTGTCGCCGGGAATATGTTGAGTCTGCAACTAGCTGATTTTGGTGCTGAAGTTGTTAAGATCGAGCCCTATCGTGGCGATCCACTGCGCCATTGGACCGATGAAGGTGTTTCACCATATTGGAAAGTATATGGCAGGAACAAAAAGAGCATTAGGCTGGACTTAAAATCTGACGATGGGAAAAACTTATTCAGCAAGCTGGTTACCACTGCTCATGTTATTATCGAGAGTTTTCGTCCCGGCGTAATGGAAGCTATCGGATTTGGTCCACAGGAGGTGTTGGGTATAAACCCCAAGATTGTAATGGCGCGAGTCTCCGGATGGGGGCAAACCGGGCCTTATAAACATAAGCCTGGATTCGGAAGCTTGATGGAAGCAATGAGCGGTTTTGCGGCTAAAAATGGTTTTGCAGACAAACCACCTGCTCTACCGAATATGGCACTTGCAGATATGGTTGCTGGACTGTCTGGAGCATTTGCGGTCATGGTGGCCTTACGGGAGGCTGAAAAGCCAAAAGGGTCCGGCCAATCGATAGATATTTCGTTATTGGAACCGCTACATTCTATTCTCGGACCAGACGCCGTGCAGTACCGAATTACAGGAAAGGTACAGCCCCGTTCGGGTAACAGGGCATCGATCACTGCGCCGCGCAACGTGTATCAATCGTCGGATGGAAAATGGGTAGCTCTCACCGGTTCAACCCAGGATATGGCAAAGCGGCTCTTCAAAGCTATCGGGCGGGCAGACATGATTAATGATCCTAAATTTGTCGACAACTCCGCCCGGCTCGACAATGTTGATGAATTGGACACGATTATTCAGGGTTTTATTGGTCAAAAAACACTATTCGAGAATCTTGAATTTTTTGAAAAAACTCAGGTTACTGTCGGTCCAGTATACGATTCTCCTGACTTTGAGGCTGATGCCCATGTAAAGGTACGCGGCGTTATGGTTGAAGTCCCGGATAAAGATCTTGGAAGTATTCCGATGCATGATGTTGTCCCACGTTTATCGCGGACACCAGGTGCAATTCGACGAAAAGCGCCAGATTTAGGCGGTGATGAATCCG
Source organism: Fidelibacterota bacterium (assembly GCA_002712165.1). Classification (GTDB taxonomy): domain Bacteria; phylum Pseudomonadota; class Alphaproteobacteria; order Rhodospirillales; family Rhodospirillaceae; genus UBA11612. The sequence goes on along the minus strand of PASS01000038.1, from coordinate 5,210 downwards.
AAATCCTTAGTCCTTTGTATGAGTAGGCTTAGTATGCGCTTTCGACATTCCATTTCAGCGCTTTCATGATGCGCAAGACAGTACTTTTCGTTCCTATTCTGAATGAGAAATTCGTCGCCAGGGTTCATGAGCGAGGTGCGGATGCTGTCGTTCTAGATCTTGAAGATGCGATTGCGCCCGAGTCGAAGACATTGGCCCGTTCTGTGCTGCGTGAAACAGCCGACCGTTTGTTACAGCGCCGAGTCGAAGTTTGGGTACGAGTAAATAACACGACTGAATTACTCGGAGATGATTTAGTTGCCGCGGTGTGCCCAAGTATTACAGGGATCATGGTACCAAAGGTTGAGGGCGCTTTAGAGCTTGCTACAATTTCCTCTGAGGTTAACCATCTTGAAGCAAAGTCAAGAATTCCCAAAGACACAATTTCCCTTTGCGCTACTCTGGAAACGCCTGCAGGTATTTTAGCGGCTTCATCAATCGCCGCCGTACCAAGGTTGCGGGCTTTGGCTCTGGGTGGCGAAGACCTTGCGGCGGCACTTGGTATTTCTCCACGTCACGCAGCTTTGCGCGGGCCGGGGCAAATCGTTATCATGGCTGCAGCAGCTCATAATTTGGAGAGTTGGGGGGTGATCGGTTCGATTGCCAACCACACTAATATGAATCGTTTTGCGCGCGAGGTGAGGCTCTCTCGTGCGTTGGGAGTGACAACTATCATCTGCATTCATCCAAAACAAGTCGGCGTTGTAGATCTTATCTACCGCTCTAGCAGTGAAGAATTAGATTGGGCGACGGATGTAGTGCGCGCTTATGAGTCTGCAAAGATACGCGGTATTGGAAGTATCGCCCTGCACGGGCAGATGATTGATGAGCCAGTCTATCTCCGCGCGAAACGAATGCTTGAAAATTAGGAGTCTACGCCGTCGGAGTGTCGTCTTCTGGGGCGCGGAATCCAAGCATCATGCCTTTTCCTTCCAGCCAATTAAGAATGTGGGCTGAAGCCTCTGCCGGAGACATTTTTGTGGTATCGATTCTAATTTCTGGGTTTTCTGGTACTTCGTAGGGTGATGTAATGCCAGTAAAATTCTGTATTTCGCCAGCGCGGGCTTTCTTGTAAAGGCCTTTTGGGTCACGCTTTTCGGCCTCTGCCATTGGCGTATCGACGAAAATTTCTACGAATTCATCTATTTCCAGCAATTCCCTGGCGAGCCGGCGTTCGGCCTTGAATGGTGAGATAAATGAGACCATCACTATTAGCCCGGCATCAACCAACAGCTTGGACACTTCGCCAACCCGGCGAATATTTTCTACCCTGTCAATGTCATCAAAACCTAAGTCGCGATTAAGGCCATGACGAATATTGTCGCCGTCCATTAAATAGGTATGTCGGCCAAGGGCGAATAGTTGTTTTTCAACCATATTGGCAATGGTTGATTTTCCCGAGCCAGACAAACCTGTAAACCACAGTACACAAGCTTTCTGGCCTTTGATAGAAGCACGCGCTTGCTTATTAACATCTACAGCTTGCCAATGAATATTCTGAGAGCGACGCAGGGCAAAACGAATCAGGCCGGCAGCTACTGTGCTGTTGGTTATGCGATCTATAAGAATAAATCCCCCAGTTTCTTTATTTGATGTGTAAGGGTCAAAAGCTATGGCCTGATCTAGGGATACGTTGGCCTCACCGATTTCATTTAGCTCTAGTGTTTTTGCAGCAAGTTGTTCGAGAGTATTGACGTTGACCTTGTATTTAAGCTCGGTGATCGTCGCTGTTACCAAAAGGGTGCCAATTTTTAACCAATAGGGCCGGCCTGGCAGGAGATGTTCATCGTTCATCCAAATAATAGTGGCGTTGAACTGATCAGCAACTCCGGGTAGGTCGGCTGCATTTGAAATTATGTCGCCACGGCTGATGTCTATTTCATCATCAAAGGTCAGAGTTACCGACTGGCCAGAGCTAGCTTCTTGCAAATCACCATCCTTGGTTACGATGCGCTCGATACGGCTTTCTTTTCCCGAAGGAAGAATACGCACGCGGTCACTGGGGCGAAGGGTGCCACTGGATATTTGTCCAGAAAATCCACGGAAGTCTAGGTTGGGTCTGTTGACCCACTGCACCCACATGCGGAAAGGAGAATCGCTCCACCGGTCGGTGATTTTTACGTTTTCCAAGTGTGACATGAGAGCTGGGCCATTGTACCAGGGCATCTTCATACTAACGCTGGTGACGTTGTCACCCTTAAGGCCCGAGATAGGGATGGAAAAAATTCTCTCAAAGCCGATTTGTTTAGCGAATGTGCAGTAATCAGCAACAATCTTATTGTACGTATCTTGCGAGTAATCGACCAGATCCATCTTATTTACTGCGAGTATCACATCGCGGATACCAATTAGGGATGTCAAGAAGGAGTGACGGCGAGTTTGAGTGAGCATGCCCTTACGGGCATCGACTAAGATAATCGCAAGTTCAGCAGACGATGCACCCGTGATCATGTTGCGGGTGTACTGTTCGTGGCCGGGAGTATCGGCAACGATAAATTTGCGTTTGTCAGTGGAAAAAAAGCGATAGGCTACGTCAATGGTAATGCCTTGCTCGCGCTCCGCCGCTAGCCCGTCTACTAAAAGGGCGAAATCAATCTCTCCGCCCTGGGTCCCTATTTTTTTGGAATCGCTTTCTAAAGCGGCCAGTTGATCTTCAAAGATCATCTTTGAGTCGTAGAGAAGGCGCCCAATGAGGGTGGATTTGCCGTCATCTACACTGCCACAGGTGATAAATCTAAGCAGATCTTTGGTTTCGTGGGACTTGAGGTAGTCGTCTACATTAGTTTCGATTAGGTCGGATACATGGGACATTAGAAATATCCTTCCTGCTTTTTCTTTTCCATGGATGCGGCGGCGTCGTGATCTATGACACGACCTTGGCGTTCTGAATTTTTGGCCAGAAGCATTTCGCGAATTATAGCTGGTAAAGTATCGGCTTGGCTTTCAATGGCACCAGTGAGTGGATAACAGCCCAATGTTCGAAAACGTACTTTTTTTAAGGCTGCTTTCTCGCCAGGCTCAAGCGGCATGCGGCTGTCGTCCACCATAATCAAAGTACCGTCACGCATGACAACAGGCCGTTCGGCTGCATAATATAGGGGTACAATTGGAATATCCTCCGCATAGATATACTGCCACACATCGAGTTCAGTCCAATTGGACAGTGGAAAAACGCGAATACTCTCCCCTTTGTTTTTGCGAGCATTATATAAGTGCCATAATTCTGGTCGTTGCTGTTTTGGCTCCCAACGGTGCTGGGACGAACGGAATGAAAATATGCGCTCTTTGGCGCGGGACTTTTCTTCATCACGCCGGGCGCCACCGAATGCAGCATCAAATTCCCATTTGTCGAGCGCTTGCTTTAGGGCTTGAGTTTTCATCACATCTGTGTGGACCGCTGAGCCGTGCGTGAATGGGCCAATGCCTTGTGCGAGCCCTTCTGGGTTGGTGTGCACTATTAGATCTAAGCCTAGATCTTTTATACGCTGGTCGCGGAATGCGATCATCTCGCGAAATTTCCAAGTGGTATCTACGTGTAAGAGCGGAAATGGAGGCTTGGACGGATAAAAGGCTTTCATTGCCAGGTGTAGCATCACAGCACTGTCTTTGCCGATTGAGTACATCATCACTGGCTTATCACACTCGGCAACAACCTCACGCATTATGCGAATGCTTTCCGCCTCTAGGCGTTGGATATTATTCAATCTTTGCATGGAATAATTTACAATTTCCGGATTGTCGAACGAGGGATCTGCCCCGTTGCGTTACTTATCTGTGGCGGGAATTTCCTAGTTTTTCGAAGTTAGTTCCGCTTCACAGGTATTATTGCCCGAATACTATCTATGGAAGAAGCGCCAGTTACTTAAAAATTGATTTTGAACCCTGGTTCGCAAAAACATATGCCTGGGGCGTTATAGGGTGGTAGCATCGTTTGTTCTCAGGCCAGTTGAGAGAAGAAATATCCATGCGGAGATATGAATTTTCGCTCTATTTTCTTTTCCGATTAGTTCATGCGGATGGATCCATCCATACGGATGGTAGTACCGTTGATCAGTACGTTTTCGGCAATATGTTGCACCAATCTCGCATATTCTTCGGGTTTGCCGAGGCGCTTAGGGAAGATGGTTGAGGCGACCAGCTTTTCCACGGCCGCTGGAGCTAAATTGTTAAACATCGGTGTTTCAATGAGGCCTGGTGCAATGGCAACGATTCGAATTCCTGACCTAGCAAGCTCGCGTGCAGCTGGTAGGGTGAGGCCGATAACGCCACCCTTGGATGATGAATAAGCCGCCTGGCCTATTTGACCCTCATAACCGGCAATCGATGCTGTGTTAATTACTACGCCGCGTTCGCCGTCGGCCAATGAGTCTAGAGCAATCATTTCACTAGCTGCGAGCCGGAGCACATTAAAGCTGCCTATGAGATTGACCTCAATAACTTTGCGGAATAGTTCAAGGTCGTGTGGGCCATTCTTACCCACGACTTTTGCTGCTGGTGCAATGCCGGCGCAATTAACAACGAGTCGTGCAGTCCCGTGTTTTTGCTTTGCATCTGAAAGAGCCTTTTCGGTGGAGGCCGCGTCCGTAACATCGCAAGATAGAGCAAGTCCATCGACTTCTTTTGCAACTTGAGCACAGCTTTCAGCGTTTATGTCAACTAAGGCAACTTTCGCCCCGAGAGCTGCGATATGTCGAGCAGTTGCGGCTCCGAGGCCTGATGCTCCTCCTGTAATGACAGCAGCTATTCCAGATAAATTCATTTTTTTCTCCTATTATTGGGGCTATCACCCAGGGTTTCTGGCTTTCAAACATGAAGGTAATACCAGTCCAACTTCAACAATTTTTCGCGTATTTCTATAATTTTAAATGTATAATATGCTCTCAAAGTAGCTTGCTTCAGGTATTATTTGACCAGACTTTACACTCTGATTAGATTGAGTATCTGATGAGGCTATGGGGGAGGCCCTGGCCAAATCTAGGCAAAACAGTCCTTCCGTGCTTTTCAGATAGAGTTGATGCAGAAGGCTGTTATTAAAGTTATAGAGTGGTGGAGGGAACGTGATAACAGGAACTTGGATAGAGGTGCTATTGATTTTGCATGGTCTTGCAGGCGTGGCGCTTATTGGGCTGACAACCCATCAGGCCATTGCAGTATGGAAGACTAGGCCAATT
>PASS01000037.1 GCA_002712165.1 Fidelibacterota bacterium | reverse complement strand
TGGGGTTGGCGTATCTGCGTAAAATTTCCTGCATGAACTAATTGCATGCACGCTGCGGCGCCTTCATTGTGTACGGCGTCGGTAATAATTCTGAGATGTGGGATAGATTCAGGTCCCATACAGAGTTGATGATGAAAGGTTAGGCCTTCGTTAGATACTGCACCATAGGCTAGAGTGGTCATTCCGACCCCACCAGCTGCTAATTCTTGGTGGCATTTAACTAGAGCCTTAGTAGGTAGGGCATTTGGCGTCATGCCTTCATTAGCGCCTGCTTTGATAAAACGATTACGCAAAGTAATAGGTCCAAGGGTAATTGGGGTAAATGCCCTAAGTAGCTCTGAATCCATGACATTCACTCCGTTTCGTGCATTGCCCGCCTTGCGAACCCCGGGTACTGTCGGGGAATGACCTTAAACATTGAAGATATAGCAAACTTTCTCTCTGATGTCGCTGCAGACCCTACCAAAAGTCGCGGTCGGTTACATCGGGAAGAAGAGTCTGCCACCCGCAGTGTGTATCAGCGTGACCGGGATCGCATCATTCATTGCAGTGCGTTTCGGCGTCTCAAATACAAAACTCAGGTGTTTGTTTATGGTGAAGGAGAGAATTATCGCACCAGGCTCACACATAGCCTAGAAGTAGCGCAGATTGCTCGTTCTATTAGCCGTTTCATGGGGCTCAATGAGGACTTAGCTGAAGCACTTTCTCTGGCGCACGATCTTGGCCATACTTGCTTCGGCCATGCCGGTGAGGACGCTTTGCAGGAGTGTATGGCTCCTTATAATGGCTTTGATCATAACGCTCAGTCACTGCGAATTGTCACAAAACTTGAGCATCGTTACGCCGAATTTGATGGCCTAAATCTTTCATGGGAAACGCTGGAAGGTTTAGTCAAACACAATGGCCCAATTGTCGACAGGCATGACTCAAAGCCTATTCCACTTGCTATCACTGAATACAACGGTTTACATGATCTGGAATTGGAAACGTGGCCTAGTGCTGAAGCCCAGGTAGCAGCTTTATCCGATGACATCGCTTATAATGCACATGACTTTGATGATGGACTGCGGGCAGGTCTTTTCCCCATTGAAGCTGTGATGGAATTACCTCTTGTTGGAGGAATTTTTAAAAAAATATCAACGCGTTATCCGGGTTTAGACCGCTCGAGACTTATCCATGAATCTTTACGTACACTAATCGCAGCAATGGTAAATGATGTTATTCTAGAGACTCACCGGCGTTTTAACGACCTAAGCCCCAGTAATCAAGCAGAGGTGCGAGCTAAAACCGGCGCGCTTGTGACTTTCTCTGATGAAATGGTGACGTATGATCGTGTTATGAAGGAATTTCTATTTCCGAATATGTACCGGCATACACGAGTCTTGCGTATGACTAGCAAAGCCCGACGAGTGGTACATAATTTATTCGATTTACTACTAGATGAACCGTCACTTTTACCGGAGGACTGGCGCTCAACATCTGATCAAGCCAAAGATCCTAAAACTGCGCGTAAAGTGGCCGATTATATAGCGGGTATGACCGACCGCTTCGCTCTCGATGAACATTCTCGGCTCTTTGACCCGTCAGTAAAGCCATAATTCTGGAAAAAATTGAATTTGGTGCGATTTCCGCTTATCACCGCTGCCGAGATTATTGTTTTTTTAGGTCTGTCGCCGTCATGAATATTTTTGCGACTTATAAAGCGTATATTGACACTTTAATCTGTGAGCTCATTACCAATGGAGATCTTCCAGATGGGCTCGACTTATCCAAGATTTCTGTCGAACCGCCCCGTGAGGTAGCTCATGGAGATGTTTCCACCAATGCCGCAATGGTGCTTGGTAAGTTCAGTGGTGGCAACCCACGTAAAGTAGCCGAGCTCCTGGTCGCGCGCCTCGCCTCTCTTCCGAACATAACCGATGTTTCTATAGCCGGTCCTGGCTTTATTAATATTCGTGTTGCCGACGACATATGGATATCGGGTTTGCAACATATACTTAACGCTGGCATATCCTTCGGCGATAGCGATTTCGGCGAAAACCAGCCCATTAATTTAGAGTATGTGTCAGCTAACCCTACTGGTCCAATGCATGTTGGACATGCGCGAGGTGCAATTGTCGGGGACGTTCTTGCGCGTTTACTAAATAAGGTCGGGTACAAGGTTACTAGCGAGTACTATATTAATGATGCGGGCGGCCAAGTTGACAGCGTTGCAAACGCCCTACATATGCGTTATTTGCAAATTCTTGGGCGCGTTACGGAAGAAGAAATTCAGCTAGCTCTAGAAAATAAAACAATTGAATATGGTGGCGATTATTTAATTCCTGTAGCCGAGGCTTTGGTCAAGCGTGATGGAGAGAAATGGATCGGAGTGCGCGACCATAAGGATTGGTTAGGGGCTCTTCGGGATTTCACTGTCGAATATATGATGGCTCGTGTGAAGGATGACCTTCGCGCCCTTGGTACTCACCACGATATATTTAGTTCAGAAAAAGACCTAGTAAAGGCTGGTAGGGTCGATAAAGCAGTTCAGTTACTGGGAGATAGTGGATTAACTTACGTTGGTGTGCTTGAGCCTCCGAAAGGCAAAATACCGGATGACTGGGAGCCACGACCTCAGCTTTTGTTTAAAGCTACAAAATTTGACGATGAGGTTGATCGCCCACTTAAAAAGTCCGACGGCAGCTGGACCTATTTCGCAAGTGATATCGCCTATCACAAGGATAAGATTGATAGAGGTTTTACCAGACTCATTAATGTATGGGGCGCTGACCACGGTGGCTATGTGAAGCGGGTGAAGGCAGGGTTAAAAGCGTTGACCGGCGGCAAGGGAAGCCTTGATGTGCATCTATGCCAGATGGTCCGGGTACTTAATGAAGGTACGCCAGTAAAGATGTCAAAACGTGCGGGCACTTTTGTTACTATGCGTGAGCTTATCGATAAGGTTGGTAAGGATGTGGTGCGTTTTATCATGCTTACTCGTAAAAACGACGCTCCGCTAGACTTTGACTATGCTAGGGTGACTGAGAAGTCTCGGGATAATCCGGTGTTCTATGTGCAGTATGCTTATGAGCGAGGGCGCAGTGTTCTGCGCCATGCCACCGAGATGTTTCCGAATGCTGATCTGACTGATTCTGGCCTCGCGAAAACTGATATGTCATATCTGAAAGATATTGATGAAATATCTGTGCTGCGCACCTTAGCTGCATGGCCACGCGTGGTTGAAATCGCTGCTAAAGCGCATGAGCCGCACCGTCTAGCTTCCTACATGTATGATCTTTCTTCACAGTTCCACGCTTTGTGGAACAAGGGCAATGATGCGACCGAGTTGAGGTTTCTTCAGTCTAAAGATGAAAAAACATCACTTGCACGCCTTGCACTTGTCCGTGGCGTTGGCCTAGTGATAGCGTCAGGCTTGTCTGTTTTTGGTGTTGAGCCGGTTGAGGAGATGCACTGATGTCTAATACCAAAGATATGAACAATCCTCCGTTGCACAAAGAGGAATCTAAGTCCGGGGTTGGGGATGATTTGAGGGCTGCTCCGTTCACAGATCAGGTATTCGATGATGACTATTATGGTCGCGCTAGCCGGAGCGGTCGTGGTCGTTCTTATGGGTTTTTGCTTGGACTTTTAGTAGGTACAGCAGTTGCTGTCACCTTTGGTTATTTAGCTTTTAATAGCCCGAGCAAGCCTACTACAGTTAGTGGAGAGCCTTCGGTCATCAGGGCGGAAAGCACTCCTTACAAAATAAAACCTGCGGATCCCGGTGGGATGCAGGTCGCGAACCAAGACAAGCTAGTGTATGATCGAGTAGCCAAGGGAAAGGCTCCGCAGCAAGTTGAAAATCTTCTTCCTCCAGTAGAGGAACCACAGAAACCGCCTCCCAAGCCTGCAGAAATAACACCCAACTCAACGATAACAATATTAAAAGAACAGCCGGCTATGGAAAAAAAGGAGGAAGACGGTCTAACAGAAGTTCAGCCTCCTGAAATTGATCCACTTGAAACAGCTATGGAAGAAATCACTAGTGAAATCACCAAAACCCCGGCAACTTCATCTGAAATAACAGAAACCAAACCTCAAACGGCAGATACGAATTGGAGCGATGGAGTATATTTGGTCCAGCTGGCTGCAGTGATGTCCAAAGAAGCTGCCGAGGGCGAGTGGAAACGCCTTGTAGACGAGCACCAGGGGCTGCTCGGTAGTCTAAGGCATGTAGTGCTGGAGGCTGATCTGGGTGATCGCGGTATTTTTTATCGCCTTCGGGTAGGGCCATTGGGAGATAGGTCCGAGGCGGATGAATTGTGCGGTACCTTAACCGCTCAGAACGTCCCTTGCATTACTATTAGCCCTTAAATTGTTGACTTAAATATGAAGGCCCTGGCGCCACTGGCGGCAATTTTCGGCTTGGCAGGCATTACCCTCTCAGAGGAGGAGCGAGCATTTTTCAAGCGGGTTCGCCCAGTGGGCTATATCCTCTTCAACAGAAATATAAATAACCCACAACAAGTTATTGCATTAACTTCAGAATTAAGATCCTTATGCCCTGGCGATAATCCGCTTGTTCTCATTGATCAGGAAGGTGGACGTGTTCAGAGATTAATCCCCCCATATTGGCGATACTCTCCGTCCATGGGCGAGTTTGGAGCGCTTTATGCTCGTAATCCAGGAACTGGTGCAAAAATTTTAAAAATGAACATGTCATTGATTGGTCGTGAACTTTGTGCGCTGGGCGTCGATGTAAACTGTGCTCCGGTTATGGATGTACCGGTGTCGGGTTCGCACGATATCATCGGCGATCGCGCCTTTTCTAGCGACCCAGCTATGGTCGCTGCAATGGCGTCGCATGCGTGTAGCGGTTTACGAGAGGCAGGCGTTATGCCTGTGTTTAAACATATGCCAGGCCATGGACGCGCTATGTCAGACAGCCACAAAGAACTTCCTGTGGTATCGGATCGGCTAGAGGTGCTTGAAAGAAGTGATTTTGCTCCCTTTAAAGCTTTGTGTTCAGAAAAAGACCAGCGTCTATCATTCGGTATGACGGCCCATGTTCTTTATAAGTTTATTGACCCTAAACACCCAGCAACTACATCGAAGATTGTAATTAGCAATATTATCCGAGGTGAAATTAACTTTCAGGGTTTGCTCATAAGCGATGACCTTGGCATGAAAGCCCTGTCTGGTCCGTTTGATGAACGTGCCCTGGCATCTTTAGAAGCAGGTTGCGATGTGGTTCTTCACTGTGATGGTAATTTAAAAGATATGGAAGCAGTCGCCAGAGGGGCCAAGACCATTGGCCCTAGGGCGATAGAGGCTATCACTGAATCGAACTCAGTACGTTTGAGGCCACAAAAAGCCTTTGAAGACCCGCTCGTATCTGAATTCAAGATTTTGGATACTCTTCGACGTGGATAATATTTTAGGAACGGTCTTAGGCGTCGCTATCATCGCTGTTCCTGCCATTATAGCGATAACCTTGCACGAGGCGGCTCATGGGTATGCTGCCCTTATGTTTGGTGACCCTACTGCAAAGGAGCATGGGCGCCTATCGTTCAATCCCATCCGCCATGTGGATACGATGGGCACTATAATTTTGCCGGGCTTTTTATTGCTAACTTCGGCGCCATTCTTGTTTGGCTGGGCAAAGCCGGTACCGGTCAATTTTGGGCGCTTACGCTCGCCACGTACAGATATGGTTTGGGTAGCGCTTGCTGGGCCAGGCATGAATATAGGGCTTGCTATGCTATCTGCGTTACTTTTGCATTGGATTCCTACAAACCCAAGCTTTGGAAGCTCTGTTCTAAGTACGGGGCTTCAATATAGTATAGTTATCAATGTGATCCTGGCTGTATTTAATATGATTCCTTTACCACCTCTGGATGGTGGCCGAGTAGCTGTTGGTATACTACCACTGCCTCTAGCACGCGGCTTGGCGCGCACGGAAAAATACGGCATCTTCATCCTTCTTGGCGTTCTACTTGCCTTGCCATGGCTGGGGTCATTTGTGGGCTTACATCTAAATATTTTTACTAGTTTCATTTTGCCGATCGTGGATAACGTGGTGAATACTATCGCTTTCCTCGCGGGCGTAACCCTGGATTAATTTTGCCAATGCCGTCTGACCAAATAGAAAAAAGTTTGATTAATTTTGAAGAAGATGATCGCACGTTAGATCGTAGCGCAGTCGACCCGATGTCTGAGCTCGTTCTGAATCTGAGTGGATTTGAAGGTCCGATAGACGTGTTACTGACCTTAGCTCGGGACCAGAAAGTCGATTTAATGCATATCTCGATATTGGCGCTGGCCCAACAGTATCTGAAGTTCATCGATACCACTCGAGAGTTTCGTCTTGAAATCGCCGCTGATTATTTGGTGATGGCTGCGTGGCTGGCCTTTCTAAAGTCTAAGCTTTTGTTGCCAAAGGAAGAAGAAAGTGATGAGCCTAGCGCAGCAGAAATGGCTGAAGCTCTAAAGTTCCAATTGCTGCGTTTGGAGGCGATGCAAGCAGCCGGACGTAAGCTATTTGAATTGCCGCGCCGGGGTATAGGGTTTTTTCCCCGTGGTATGCCAGATGGTCTACCGGTGTCTTATCATGCAGTTTACGATGTTTCACTCTATGACCTTCTTCGAGCTTATGCGAATCAACATCACAAGAAGAATATTACCGCCCTCGAAATCGAACCTTTTGATCTATACTCAATTGACGACGCTGTTCAGAGACTCCGCGAAATCCTACCTGGAGTGCCGGATTGGACAGAGTTGAAAGTGTTCTTACCTCCAAATGTGAAAGATCCTCTTCTCCAACGTTCTGCAGTTAGTTCCACTCTAGTTGCTGCGCTTGAGCTCGTTCGTGATGGAAAAGCTGACATTCGTCAGGATGGTGGTCACTTTTCAGCTATTTTTGTAAAACCAGCAAATAGACCACCTGCAAATGATTAATCACGAAAACGATTCTGGTATTGAGGAAACCAATGCTCTCGCAAAAGAGGAGCTAGGCGGTGAAAATTCGGCACTGATACCGTCCGAGGAAGCAGATCAGATAGCTAATCAGGACGAAGGTCGTGATAGCCGCTTCTCTACAGATTTGCGTATTTTAGAAGCTCTGCTGTTTGCTACATCTGAGCCTGTGACCGAGCACATGATATCCGAGCGTTTAAATAGTGGAGCGGATATCCCCGCTTTGTTAGAGGAACTTAAGACAGTTTATAAAGGGCGGGGTGTTGAACTTCTTCAGGCCAGTGGCCGCTGGTCATTTCGCACGGCGCCTGATATTTCTGATCGCCTGAAACTTGAGAAGTTTGTTCCTCGCAAGCTTTCTCGCGCTGCTATAGAAACTCTTGCAATCATTGCCTACCATCAACCAGTTACCCGTGCTGAAATCGAAGAAATAAGAAGCGTTTCGGTTTCCTCAGGTACGCTAGATATCTTACTCGAGGAGGGTTGGGTTAAACCTCGTGGCCGCAAGCAAGTGCCAGGTCGGCCGATAATGTGGGGAACAACCAATAGTTTTCTAGATCACTTTGGGCTTGAGTCTATTCAGGATTTACCTGGGATTGATGAGCTACGAACAGCGGGCCTTCTGGATAGTCGCCAGGGTCTAGCAGCTTACGCAACTCGGGGGGGCAGCGAAGATACCTTACTATTCGACACCGAAGATTCTGACGAGGCATTTGAGTTACTGCAGGATGAAGAAGAATTGGATAGTGTCACGAAACCTGACAGCAGTGGCAGCCAAAAAGGAACTAACGCTGTTGATCAGGACTCAGGGGGGGAGGAATCTTAGGTGATAGCCCCTAGCATTTGATTGTGAGCGACACTACATACACTTGCAGCCAGCACTACATAAAATTGTAGTATTGGCGCTGGAATACACGTAAATCATTGCGAGTCGCTAGACTTTTTGCGATGATGGGGTATGAAATTTACTTGCTAAGGTATTGGAGTAATTGAATCATGGGCATAGGAAGTATGTGGCACTGGTTGATCGTCTTGGCGGTCGTACTACTCCTATTTGGGGGTGGAAAAATTTCTGGCCTCATGGGCGATTTTGCTAAAGGGATCAAAGCCTTCAAAAAGGGTATCAAGGACGATGAAGACGATGGAAAAGATTCTTCAGTGTCGAATAGAACCATAGAAGGTGAGGCTACTTCTGAGCAGAAAGACAGAGAGACCGTCGCGTAGTCGTGATGGTGCCTCTAGCGTCTTTAGCTCGGCGCATGTAGGTGGACTTCAGTAAATGTTCGATTTCGCATGGTCGGAACTCGGCTTAGTAGCCTTGGTCGCGGTACTCATTCTTGGACCGAAACAGCTACCCCAGGCCATGAGGACTATGGCAAGAGTCGTGCGTAAGATTCGTGGCATGGCGTCGGAATTTCAGGGCCACTTCAACGATATGATTCGTGATGCAGAACTGGAAGATGTCCAAAAATCCGTACAAAAACTATCGAGCACAAATATAAGTTCTGAAGTAAGTAAGATGATCGATCCTAAGGGTGAAATTAATGACGCTCTGAAAGTCGATCCCATAAAAGAATCTAAAGATTCGGACTCTGATGCACTATCTGAACCCCAAGAAGCACTTAGCAATGAGACTCCTGAATCGAAACCAGTGACAGAGCCTGAAGAAAGCCCTAGCGCATCACGCGGCCAGACCCCATGAATGCGACTACCAAAGACTCCGCGTCGAATAAATCCAATGAGGATGAGCCAGACAGCCATACTATGCCGCTGCTTGATCACCTTATGGAATTACGCAAGCGATTATTCTACTCGATTGCAGCACTTATTATTGTGTTTTTTGGCGGCGTTGCCGTGGCGCGCCACATTTATGATTTTTTAGTTCAACCACTTGCGGCTGCGATGAGTGATGCTGGTGGCACAGAACGCATGATTTATACTCATCTTGCAGAAGGTTTCTTAGTCCACATGAAAGTAGGCATTTACACTGCCTTGTTTATTACCCTGCCTGTTTTTTTCAATCAGATGTGGACGTTTGTAGCTCCGGGTCTCTATAAGCATGAGAAACGAGCTATATTGCCGTTTTTATTCGCAAGTCCCGTTCTATTCGTACTGGGTGGAGCGTTAGTCTACTATTTCATCATGCCGATGGCGTGGCAGTTTTTGCTAGGGTTTCAGACGACAGCAAGCCAATCTGCACTTCCCATACAGCTTGAGGCCCGTGTCGGCGAATACCTTTCTTTAGTTTTAACGCTTATACTGGCCTTTGGAGTTGCTTTTCAGCTACCTGTCTTACTTATTCTTATGGCTCGAGTAGGAATCGTTACGGCTGAAGGATTGCGTGCTAAACGACGGTACGCCATTATTGGTGTGTTTGTTTTTGCTGCTATTGTCACGCCTCCTGATGTTATTAGCCAAATTGGTCTCGCACTGCCTATGCTTATCCTTTATGAAGCCTCCATCATAGGAGCTCGTGTAGTGCAACAAAAGAAGGAGGAGGCGGTAGCTGAAGGTGCTGATTCTGATGGGGGCGAAGATACGGATTTCAACGAAGCCTGACGGCTAGAGTCCTAGACGATAAGAGCCTGCACCCTTATAAGCCTGGGCACTGTCTGATAACTCTTTGGTCTTCTGATGCTTGATATAAAATGGATAAGAGATAATTCTGACACTCTAGACACTTCGTTAGCGCGGCGTGGAGTAGGGCCCGTTGCGGCAGAACTACTCGACCTCGATAAGCGCCTGCGTGCTGTAAAAACCGATCTTCAGTTGCAGCAAGGTCGCCGAAAAGATTTATCGAAGAAGATAGGCCTGGATCGAGCCAAGGGTGGCGAAGTTCAGTCGCTGGTGGATGAAGTATCGGCGATTAAAAAAAAGATGACCGAACTAGAAGACGAGGAGCGGTGTCTCAGCGAGAGACTGCAAAGTTCTATTCTGGTTCTTCCCAATATTCCTCACGAGCTTGTTCCAGAAGGGAGAGATGAAAGTGCAAACGTGGAATTGCGCCGTTGGAATACTGAGACAAATTTCGATTTTGAGGTAAAAGATCACGCTGACCTGGGGATCGCGTTGGGATTGATGGACTTTGAACAAGCAGCAGCAATGTCTGGTGCTATATTTGTTGTCTTAAAGGGTCAATTAGCTCTTTTAGAACGAGCCATTGCTCAATTTATGCTCGATATCCATACGATCGAGAACGGCTACACTGAAATAAATCCTCCTCTTTTGGTCTACGATGGTGCATTAATTGGCACTGGGCAGTTGCCAAAGTTCTCTGAAGATCTATTCAAGGCTACGACTGGGCACTGGCTAATACCAACAGCTGAAGTGCCACTCACCAATCTAGTTGCCGGGAAAATTACTAGTGCTGGTAAGCTACCTTTGCGATTTACCGCATCTACACCTTGTTTTCGATCAGAGGCAGGAGCAGCAGGTAAAGATACAAAAGGTATGATACGAAGCCATCAATTTGAGAAAGTCGAATTGGTAAGTATTGTCGTGCCGCAAGATTCTGACTCTGAGCTAGAACGAATGACCGGATGTGCCGAATCTATTCTGCAAAAATTGGAGCTACCTTACAGAGTAGTGGAGCTTTGTACGGGTGATATGGGTTTTAGTGCAGCACGTACCTACGATCTTGAAGTGTGGTTACCTAGTCAAAAGACGTACCGAGAAATTTCTAGTTGTTCGAATGCGGGGGACTTTCAGGCGCGGCGTATGAACGCTCGCTATCGCCCAGCAGAAGAAACTAAAGGTGCTCGTTTTCTCCACACTCTCAATGGTTCCGGGCTTGCAGTGGGACGCACACTTGTAGCGATTATGGAAAACTATCAGCAAAGGGACGGGACTATACGTGTTCCAGAAGTACTGAAGCGTTATATGGGTGGCTTAAACATTATTGGACTAGAGCATAATTAGTGTGAGTGAAGTTAAGGCTATTAAAGAAATAGAAAAATGCCGCATTCTTTTAAGTAATGATGACGGTATTATGGCTCCAGGAATGGCAGCGTTGGAGAGAATTGCTGCGAATCTTAGTGATGATGTGTGGGTGGTTGCACCAGCCAATGAACATAGCGGAGCTGGACATTCGTTGACGATCCACCATCCACTGCGCCCGGTAAAACTATCCGATCGGCGTTTTACGGTCAGCGGTACACCGACGGATAGTGTGATGGTCGCTGTTAATCACATTATGGCAGACCATCCACCGGATTTGATCCTGTCTGGAGTAAACTTTGGAGGCAATTTGGGAGAAGACGTACACTACTCTGGAACTGTTGCAGCTGCCATGGAGGGGACTTTACTGGGTGTGCCGGCAATTGCGCTCTCCCAGGTATGGAGTGATATAGACAACATTCGCTGGGAAACAGCTGAATATTTCGCACCAGGATTAATTCGTAAAATATGCTCAGCAGGTTGGAGTGAGAATGTTCTTATAAATTTAAACTTTCCAGATCGGGCGCCTGAGAATGTATCAGGAGTGATGCCGGCAAATCAGGGCAAGCATAAACTTGGTGATGACCTAGTTCTTCGGGACGACCCACGAGGTAGGCCATACTTGTGGATAGGTACAAGGAGAGTATCAGACCCATCGGCCCGTGGGACGGATTTGAAAGCGATCGATGAAGGCTATATTTCTGTAACTCCACTTAATGTCGATCTAACCCATGGTGTTAGCATGAAGTCATTACAAAAAATTTTCCCTATTTCAGGCGCTTAGCCGTCAATACGGTGAGTACAGAGAACCGAAAAATCCGACTTATTATGGACCTCAGGAATGCGGGGGTAACTAACACTCAAGTTCTTTCTGCAATAGAACGGATACCGCGAGAGGCATTCGTTGAGGATTCATTTCTTGATCAGGCATACGCTAACCAAGCTCTGCCGATTGCTTGTGGTCAGACGATCAGTCAACCGCTAGTAGTCGGTTTGATGACTCAGGCACTGGAACTGCATGATCGTCATAAGGTATTGGAGGTTGGAACAGGATCGGGATATCAGGCAGCAGTCTTATCAAGATTTAGCCGACGTGTTTACACTATTGAGAGACATCAGGACTTGTTAGAGGAAGCTGAGCGTCGATTTGAATCGCTACGTTTGCGTAATATCACAACCCTATATGGCGATGGATACAAGGGGTGGCCAGCTCAAGCGCCATTCGACAGAATATTGGTGACTGCAGCAGCGCGTATAGTGCCGCGTGAGCTTGTAGAGCAGCTTTCGGAGAATGGGGGTGTTATGATTCTGCCAGTGGGAGATTTGGCGGGTGCTGACCAAGAGGTACTTCGCGTGCGTAAAGAAGGCAAGAATTTCACGACTGAACGCCTTTTTCCTGTTCGCTTCGTTCCACTGGTTCAGGGGATGCCTGGTGGGCAAAGAAATTGATATTAGTAAGTACGTTGGCTACTTTGATATTGAGCACAACTGAGCAAGCTGCTTATAGTTTTCTTATGAAAGATCGCCACAAACGCATTCAAGTGACTATTTACTCTTTAGTGTTAGCGCTTTTTCTTGGGGCGTTGTCCGGATGCGTGCCTACCTTTGATCCGCCACCGGGATACCGTGGTGGTTTTTTGTGGAATACAGATCGAAGCCGAGTAGTCAAGGTTCTGCCCGGGGATACAGTTTATACGCTTTCCCGCCGTTACGATGTCCCGAGCCAATCTATCATCTCACGTAATGGTTTGTTGCCTCCTTACATATTAAGTGTTGGGCAAGATCTGATACTTGATTCCGTTAGTTTTCATCGAGTGGTCAAAGGAGATACTCTTTCTGGCCTTGCTCGATCGTATGGAATTGATATGGGCTTGATGGCCTCAATGAATAGCTTATCGCCACCCTATACAATTTATGTTGGGCAGGAACTTTGGATTCCAGATCCTTTTGCAGTTGCTGCAGCACCGCCGCCCAGCAAGCAATTTGTAAACCCTAGTGAGTCGGTAGTATCCCGGCAGCCTACTTCCAGTCGATTGCCAAAAGCAGAGAGGGCTTCGCCGCCTGAGACTGATTTGGTTGAAGTTGTTCCGCCGATACCGGCGCCTCCAGAACGGGCATCAAGTCGATTTTCTTGGCCCCTGACAGGAAGATTACTCTCACAGTTTGGACCGGCTGGCCCCGGTTTGCACAATGATGGGATCAATATTGCTGCTCCAAAGGGTACTGCAGTTCGTGCAGCTGAAAATGGTGTGGTGGCTTATGCGGGGAGTGAATTAAGGGGGTTTGGTAACCTGCTTTTGATCAAGCACACAGGTGGTTGGATTACAGCCTATGCACATAATGACGACCTACTAGTCAGGCGCGGTGAAGAGGTTAAGGTCGGTCAAGTGGTCGCACATGTGGGTCAGACTGGTGGTTTAGATGTACCTCAGCTACATTTTGAAATCAGGAAGGGTGCACGCGCCCTAGACCCAGCATTGTATTTGTCTCAAGCTCCAGGCGGTTAAAGTTAGTTATGTCTATCAGGTAAATTACATAGATTTGCGTGATTGCTTTGTAGCATCTACAAAGTAGTAGTCCCTCTACTAGGTCTAGGTCTACGCAGCTAGTTGTTATTAGCTCCGATTAATTCGTGCAGTCCATCCCACAAAGAAATACGCATATTGACTGATTTGATAGCATAAAGGGCAGCTGCTTGAAAATTTTCAGAACTGTCGTTGATTGTATTTTCTAAAAGCCGGATCGAGGCTGGACCATGTTGATTACCATCAATCTCTATATGTCTCGATAAGTAGTAGTGCATCCTTGGCGCAGACAACTCTCCAATACCCCAATCCACTAGGATGGCTTTGAACATATCTGGGACTAATGTTTCTCGTCCAAAAACAAACGCACTAGCGAGTTCAGGTAGTTGCGCATTTTGTGCACAATTGATGGTAAATTTTACAAAATTTGATACAAAATATGGAGCTCTTGATATATCTAGGGCCTCAGTTAACGACTTTTTGTTTTCTATTGCTGCTATGAATGTTTCAAATGGGTCACGCGGCGCTCCAATCTCTTTCATTGCTTCCAAATACAAAGCCAGATGGCTTGTTGGCGACCCATCTGCATCGATATCTGTTTCTTCGTTGAGAACAATCTCGTTTATCAGCCTGGCGCTGGTTGCATTATTCGGCGACACCCAAGGAATATCTAAACACGTCAAATGTCTTTGTAGTGACTTTAACAGGCTCATAAAATCCCACACAGCGAAAACATGCCAAGTCATAAATATTCTTAAATCTTCTAATGTACTTATTGCTGAATAAATGGGGTGATTTTTTAAATTGTTTAATTGCGGGTGTATTTTTGAAAATATTTTTGCCGTATGAATATCTTTTTGTTTAGGAGACATAGTGTAAAACCTAACTATTCAATTCTTTATGCATGCCCAGCTTTCTGGAATATATATTTGTACGCATTACATTTAAATTCGTCCAAGTCGCTAGCAAGATGACTCACTAGCGCACATAGTACATGAGAATTATTTTGTATTGGGGACGTTATCTGATCCTTAGGAGTTACAAGCCTGTATGGTTTGATCTAATTTTATAAATGTGAGCTGTCATAAAAAACAGGTTTGTTGATCTAACCTATCAGAATCTGCCCCACTCGAAATTATATTGGCTATGGATATTGGCTATGAACGCCCATCCTCTGGACACTTGCTAGAAATGAAGCATGGGGCTTACCAGTATTAGTATTTAGAACTTTCTCAACAATCACACAAACCATTGATATTAATGTATTAAATATTTAAAATTAGGAATTTTTACTTCTTAGCTCTATCTGGGTGTCCTCCAAAATAATGTGCCTGGGCCCCCTTGAAAAACAAATCTATGGCCATGAATCTGGATACTAGAAAATGGGCTAGGCTATACCATTTGCAACGCCTGCTCGTGTGGGTATAGTCCGCTCATTCTTGTCCCGATAAGGGCAGCGTAATTTTTAGAAGGGGAACCTCCGGATGCTTATTTCTTCGGCCTATGCACAGGCCGCCGGCGAGCCCACTAGTGCATTTGGCGCTTTTGTACCGCTCATTCTTATCTTTGTAATTTTCTATTTTCTGCTGATTCGCCCACAACAGAAAAAAGTCAAAGAACATAAGGCCATGCTGGAAGCCGTAAGGCGCGGTGATAGAATTGTGACCAATGGAGGGATAGTAGGTTTGGTCACAAAAGTTTTGCCCGAAGAGCGTGCACTGATGGTCGAGATTGCAGAGAATATTAAAGTAAAGGTCATGCGAGATATGGTTTCGTCAGTTTTAAGCAAGACCGAACCTGTGTCGACGGATAAGACAGCTGAATCCGACTCAGCTAAAGAGAAATGAATATTAATATAGTAAGAGATGCCCTATGGCCTCTGTAGCCCGGCCGATAACTACACTTCAATACAGCGGCCTTAAAATTGGGATAGTACTGGCGATCACGCTGCTAGGGATTCTATTCGCGCTTCCCAACATGCTTAGCGAGAAAACGCGGTCTATTTTGCCTGAATGGCTGGCGCCTATGCAGCTTGGGCTTGACCTACAAGGTGGGTCCTATTTGCTACTGGAGGTAGACCTTGTATCGGTTGCAAATGAGCAGCTCGTTAATTTAGAGGAAACAGTGCGTGGAGCCTTGAGGGAGAAGCGCCTTGGGTATCGTAATCTCAGATCAACTGATGCTGAGGTGTTTGTAACGATACCGGACCAGACCGAAACATCAGCTGCTCGATCGGCTATACGTGATGAAGTTCCTGAGATGGAAATTGAGTCTCTTTCTAATGGTCGATTTAGAATTACAATTCCTGATAAGGTGCGTAGTGCTCAAGCTTCAGCTGCAGTTACACAATCTTTAGAAATAATTAGACGACGCATTGATGAATTTGGCACCAGTGAGCCTTCCATTCAACGACAAGGTTCAGATAGGATTATTGTAGAATTGCCAGGAGTTGGGGATCCTGAACGTGTCAAAGATCTAATTGGACAAACTGCAAAGTTAAACTTTCATCTTCTGGAGCCGGGTGCAGTTGGAACTAACCCACGAGATTTGCCCCCGGGTACCATGTTAGTTCCTGATTCTGAGACTCCTGAAATCACGCATGTCGTCCGCAGGCGAGTGGAAGTTAGTGGCGAACGTCTGACAGATGCCCAGCCTTCGTTTGGTCAAGATGGCCGGCCAATTGTAAGCTTTCGGTTCGATACAGTTGGGGGTCGAAAGTTTGGTCAGACAACTCAGAATAATGTTGGACAACGGCTTGCAATTGTTCTTGATAACAGTGTGATCAGCGCACCGGTCATCAATAGTCCCATTATCGGTGGAAGCGGTATGATTGAGGGGCAATTTACTCTCGAAGGCGTACAAGATTTAGCTCTTCTTCTCCGCGCAGGTGCTCTTCCGGCACCCTTGAACTTTCTGGAAGAACGGACAATTGGCCCGAGCTTAGGAGCTGATTCTATTATCGCAGGTGAGTTTGCCAGTATTCTTGGAGTTATCTTAGTTGGTTTATTCATGCCAATCGCATACTTCAGCTTCGGTATATTTGCGGTCATTGCACTTACAGCCAATATCGGACTGCTTATTGGTGTTCTCAGTTTTGTGGGGGCTACGCTGACTCTGCCCGGCATAGCAGGAATAGTTTTAACTTTGGGTATGGCGGTCGATGCGAATGTATTAATTTATGAACGTATGCGCGACGAGTTTAAATCAGGGCGCACACTGATGAATTCTCTTGGCTCTGGTTTTCAGGCGGCCTTCACAACTATTCTTGATGCCAACATCACTGGCTTGATCGCTGGCGTCTTACTGTTCTTTCTTGGGAGTGGCCCAGTGCAAGGTTTTGCGGTAACGCTGACTATTGGAATTGCTACATCGATGTTTTCTGCTTTAATGATCACGCGAATGTTGGTGTGGTTATGGTTCACCTACGCGAAGCCACAGAATTTACCGATTTAGAGAATAAATAAAGATGAGAATTCAACCCTTAGGCCGTTTGGTGAGCCGTAACTTTAAGTTTGATTTTATTCGCGTGCGGGCTATTCCATTTGTTTTTTCCTCATTACTCGTCGTTGGTTCTTTGGTATCTCTAGCGATACAAGGATTAAACTTTGGTATAGATTTCGCTGGCGGAGTTCTTGTGGAGGTTCGCTCAGATCAGCCAGTAGAACTTTCAGAACTGCGTACACGACTCAATACCTTAGGTCTTGGTGATGTCTCTATTACAACATTTGGGGATACTGGACGTGACGTGATGATTCGTGTCCAGGAACAGGCTGGGGGTGATAGAGCGCAGACTGCTGCCTTAAAACAGGTTCAATCTGTTCTCGGTGACGGATTTGAATTACGCCGAACAGAAGTAGTCGGGCCGAAGGTGGGTTCAGAACTTATTATTGATGGTGCGTTAGCTATTGCGCTAGCACTAATTGGCATCATGGTTTATGTCTGGCTGCGATTTGAATGGCAATTCGCCATGGGCGCGGTTCTTTCTTTGACACACGACGTTATAACAACCATCGGTATTTTTTCGATTTTTCAGATTGAATTTAACTTAAATACTGTTGCAGCAATCTTAACAATCGCCGGTTTTTCGATCAATGATACTGTAGTGGTATATGATCGCGTGCGTGAGATGATGCGAAAGTACAAAAAAATTACACTTCCAAATTTGCTTAATTTTGCATTGAATAGTGTCTTGATGCGCACGATTACGACGACTTTCACAACGGCATTAGCTGTAGTTGCGCTCATTGTATTTGGTGGTGAAGTGCTGCGTGGATTTAGCGTGGCTATGTTATGGGGGATGATCGTCGGAACCTATTCTACCATCTATGTAGCACTACCTGTTTTAGTTTATTTCGAATTGCGTAGGGAAGATATGGTTGGAACTGTGTCTGATGGACAATCGCAGATACCAGAATATGAACGTGGATCGGCGGAGTAGGGCCGCCTACTTACTGTGAAACTTTCTCGTCATGCACCAACAGACCGACAAATTGTCCAGAGATATGGTAACGGAGGATTTCGCGTGTCAGGGGTGGAATTTATAGGAGCGGTAATGATATTGCCCGATACCACCTCATCCTGGCCCTTCAAATCCTTAGAATCTCTGAATATTGATGCGTTTAAGCCAGTTTTGGCGATAGCCGAAAAGCTTGATGTTTTCTTGATTGGTTGCGGAGAACGGATGAAGCCATTAAATCGAGATCTACATTCAGAACTTCTGGATTTAGGTCTTATTGTCGAAACCATGGGAACTGGCTCGGCTTGTAGAAGCTATAATGTTCTAGTAACTGAAGGGCGATCAGTGGCGGCGGCTTTAATAGAAATTTGAACGGCACACGAAAAAAGAAAGCCGGGGGCACTAGGCCCCCGACATCACAAGAAAATTTAGAAAATTTATGCTAAATGCATTTGGCCGACCATGCACAAGAGCATTGGGATAGAAAGCAATGTATTCGTTCGTGAGAACAACATGGCAGTACGTCCCGCCGCGGCTTTAGCCTCTGCATCTACTTCAACTATTCCTAGGGCCTTCTTCTGATTTGGCCAGATAACAAACCAGACATTGAACCACATGATGATGCCAAGCCACATACCTACACCGATTAAGGCTGCCTGGCCGGTTTGTGTACCTAGGAGTAATGCATCCACCATATAACCGTTTAAGTGGGCCAAAATTAGGCCCGTAATCAACGTTGCCATAGCACCCCATCGGAACCAAAATAAAGCAGCCGGCGCAATTACTTTGCTAATTGCAGGTTTTTGATCGTCTGGTATTTTCGCCATGTTGGGGATTTGTACAAAATTGAAGTACCACAGGAGACCAATCCACATCACACCACTAAGGACATGAAGATAACGGAATAATGCCGAGTAGAAGGCCAGGCCATATGAAGTCTGCCCTATTAAAAGAAAAATAATCACTGCCAAGATTATTCCGGAAATTACTGTATTGCGTAAAGAAGTTAATATTACGCTCATTTGGTCCTCCTCCCTAAGTTGGACTGCTGTGTAGCTCTAGCTGCATGTTACCCATTTCTTTATATTGTGCAATCTTTGTACGTCAGGAAACTATTTCAAATTTAAATTATATTCAGTCATGCCTAAGCCCACAGACCATTCTAGTAGATATATCAATACCCTCGTCAAGCAAGAAGACCGAGACCGATACCTCACGGCGATGTTTGCCCAACCAGGAAAACGGGCAGCGTTAATGGGCCTTTATGCTTTTAACGTTGAAGTAGCGCGTATTAGTGACACAACTACCGAGTCTCTAATTGGTAAGATGAAATTAGAATGGTGGCGAGATATACTTTCAGGCATATATGATAATAAAGAAATACCACAGGGCAATCCTGTGGTCGATATGCTCCACAATATTGTCGTCTCACATAGATTAACACGTACCTATTTCGATGAGCTTTTAAATCATCGAGAGGGGGACATGATTGAAGAAGCTCCAAGTAATATGTTGAGTCTTGAAGCTTATGCAGAAGGCACATCCGGGCATCTAATGTGGCTTGCTCTTGAAATTCTAGAGGTAAGGGACCCGGCTAGCCTAAAAGTTGCACGTCACATTGGTATAGCATGGGCTCTTACAGGTATAATCCGTGCTGTTCTATTTTATGCGCGCAATAATCGGAATGTGTTACCTCAAGATTTGATGCGAGAACGTCAGTTGACGGGCCTAGATGCCTTTAGAAGAAAGAACGCAGATAAAATTTCTGAAGTTATTACAGAAATAAGTGTAGTAGCCCGGCATCACCTTGACAAAGCCAAGTCTTGCCATGCTGATGTGGACAGAAAGGCACTTCCAGCTTTTTTGCTAGCGGTTTTGGCTGACCAATATCTTCAGGGACTAGCCAAACGAGGATATGATATTTTCGATCCTCTCCATGCATTTCAAAGGCCTAGTGTACTGAAACTTACGTGGAGTGCTTTACGAGGGCGTTATTAGTAGTGCAAGTTAGAGAAAGAGCGTTTTTTTCAATCCAATTTTCTAAATCTATGAGTGCTCGTTCCGCCAAAGCCTTTTTCTTATCCCGACCTTTCAGTCTTCGCCTCGTTTGATTCTTGTTAGCGATTTCTGGAAACAGTCCGAAATTAATGTTCATTGGCTGAAATGTTGTTGCATCAGCTCCACTGGTAATATGGTGGAGGAGTGAGCCCAAGGCTGTCGTTAAAGGTGGTTTGAATCCTGGAATGTCTAATTTCTCTTCTACTGCAAACCGTCCTGCAAGTAGTCCGACAGCAGCGCTTTCAACATACCCTTCGCAACCAGTTATTTGTCCTGCAAAGCGCAGTCGAGGCATTGCTTTGAGTCGAAGAGAGTTATCTAAAAATTTGGGAGCATTGATAAAGGTATTGCGATGAATGCCCCCCAATCGTGCGAATGATACTTCTTCCAGGCCGGGAACCATGCGGAATATTCGGGTCTGCTCTTTATGTTTTAATTTAGTTTGAAATCCGACCATATTGAACAAAGTTGCTAATGCGTTGTCTTGTCTGAGCTGGATAACTGCGTGCGGTTTTTGCTTGGAGTGTGGGTTAGTCAGACCTACAGGCTTCATAGGGCCATGTGCTAATGTCTCTGGACCACGTTCAGCCATGACTTCAATAGGCAAGCAGCCTTCGAAATAAGGTGTATTTTCCTCCCATTCCTTGAAATCAGTTTTGTCCGCGGCCACTAGCTCGTTGATAAAATTTGTATACTGGACTTTATCAAGTGGACAGTTGATATAGTCAGCCCCTCCTCCTTCGACTTCAGCACCTTTGTCATAGCGGGATTGGAACCACGCAATATCCATGTTGATAGACTCGCGGTGAACAATAGGTGCTATTGCATCAAAAAATGATAATGAATCTTCCCCAGTCAGTTTTCTTATTGACTCACTAAAAGCTGGGGAGGTGAGCGGGCCTGTGGCAACAATGGTAGAGTCCCAATTTTCGGGTGGTAGCCCCGAGACCTCTCTGCGTTCTATGGTTACTAATGGATGGTCTAAAAGGACGTTTTGAACTGCCAATGAGAATCCCTCACGGTCGACAGCTAGAGCGGACCCAGCAGGAACGCGGTGTGAGTCGGCCTTATTCAATATAAGTGACCCGCATCGTCTCATTTCAGCATGGAGTAGTCCAACAGCGTTATAATTGGCGTCATCAGATCGAAAAGAGTTTGAGCAGACGAGCTCGGCTAATCCTTCAGTCTTGTGAGCTTCTGTCATACGTTGAGGCCGCATTTCATGGATAATGACGGCAATACCAGACTGAGCGATTTGCCAAGCTGCTTCGCAGCCAGCTAAGCCACCGCCTATTATGTGGATTGGATCTTTTGAAATTGTCATCTGTCTAGCATAGGCTGTTGCTTAGTCTTTTCAATGTGGGAATAGCGCCCGCTTGAGAACCAAAATTTAGACATATAGTTGGAGCCCAGGCTAATGGACGACCAAAAATTCTACGTAGTAGGCGGTGAGTTTGCGGACACCAATTTCTCAGTTCTGGCACCTGGCACTAGTTTAGAGAGGTATGGTCCTTTTACAGAGCGCGAAGCCAAAATACGTTGGCGAGAACTTACAGGTAAAACTGTGGATAATGCAATGGTGCGCTATTTTCTAAAGGCTTCGGAGCAGAGCAATAAAAAGATATACTGGGTTGTAGGTGGAGAATATGCTGATACCACATTCACATCTCTTGTTAGGGGAAAAGAACTGGAAGTGTTTGGTCCTTTTGAAAAATGGGAAGCCTTGGGCTTTTGGCGAGGACTTACGTCTAAAACTGTAGATGATGCTTTAGTCAGATATGATATCCGCGAAAATTATGATCAAGAAAAAAGTATAAGGGAGTCGCATAAAGCACCATGGATTAAGTCCAACTCGAAGACGGTGGTGAAGTCTATAATTATCGAACGTCGAGCAGCCGATGTATCTGCCTTTCTCATAGAGACTGATAACTGGTCACGCTGGGCAATTCATAGCGTGAGATCAGCCCAGCCTGGTATAGGGGAGTATAAGGAAATAGAAACACCTAACGGGCGCGGTCATATGAAGGTGTCGGGGGATGCCGCAAATGGTATTTTCGATACTGCTACTATTAGCGCGTTAGGCAAAAAACAATTGGTTCCAGGGCGCGTATTTGGAGCTGGGGAAAAAGCGATTGTGGTAAGGGTATTTACTATGCCACTGGATATGCCTGATCAGCAGTTTGAGCAAGAGATGGATATGGTTGAAGAAGAGTTTTTAACGTTAAAGAAAATTCTTGAATAAAGTTATTATAATTGGCTGTATCGGGATTTAGCGAAGTAGTGGTATTCTCTATATTTAGAGCTTACAGGGAAGGATAGATGGCAATGAGTAGAATTACAGGAGAGACGTGGATATGGTCGGGCATACTAATTGTCTGGTTGTTAGTAACTGTGATGGTGACTCGGAACGCTGGAGATATGATGGAGTTTTTTGGAGCTCAACCTTTGCTTTCTTGGAGTAATCAGGTCTTATTGGATTTTTATCTAACAGCATTAGTCGTTCTTGCGTTCATACTCCCGGATGCTCGGGCAAGAGGTGTGGGATCTATTGGAATAATTATTTTAGTAATATTAACATTGGGTTTGGGAGCTTTCTTACCTTTAGCCTATATGATTTGGCGCAGCTTGAAACCTGCGGTTTCGCAATGAATCAGCAGATAAATATATACTTAATCTCATCGCCACAAAAAAAGTGAATAGGGGAAAATTGGTGAGTGAAGAACTTCTTGTTCACATTGAAGATCATGTAGCGGTGATTACTATCAACCGACCAGACTCTTACAACGCTATAAACATCAATCTATTGGACGAGATTCCAAAAGTTTTGCAGACAGTTTCTGAAAACGCTGATGTAGGTTGCGTTGTGATTACTGGCTCAGGTAAAGCGTTTTGTTCTGGTGGCGATATAAATGATCAATTAAATGCGGCAAAAGGCACTATGAAGACGTCTGAGGAACGCATGGATGATCTCAGAAGGGCAATTGATGGCGCACGACTCCTTCATGAAATGCCAAAACCTACCATTGCTATGGTGAATGGTGTGGCTGCAGGAGCCGGTATGACGATGGCCTTGGCTTGCGATATGCGTATTGCGGGAAGAAAGGCTCGTATGACTACAGCTTTTGCTAAGGTTGGTTTTTCTGGTGATTATGGAGGGCATTATTTTTTACCACGTTTGGTAGGTACAGCTAAAGCTCGTGAACTTTACTTTACATCTGAGGTTCTTGATTCTGAACAAATAGAGTCATTAGGGTTAGTCAATCGCGTCGTACCTGACGAGGATTTAGTAAAAGTAACTATGGATCTTGCTAAAAAGTTAGGCAATGGACCACGAATCGCGTGGCGATACATGAAGCAAAATATGAAAATAGCAGAAACAGGATCACTTTCGGATGTGCTAGATTCTGAATGCGCGGGTATTCGCCGTTGCCGCGAAACTAAAGACCATAAGGAAGCCGCAAGGGCCTTTATAGAGAAACGTCCGCCAGTCTTTGAGGGTAGGTAGATTAAGTCCTGGTTTTAACTAATGCCACTCAGGTGGAATTGGAACGGCCCGCTGGTTGGACAAAACTTCTGTAAAAATTTTACGTTTAGATTTGGGCATTTTATCTGGTCCGCCATATATTGATTTACCTATCGTTGCAGATTTTATGACTGCAGTTCGAGATGAGATCGCATCCAGCCAGCGGGCGACATTCGGAAATTCCATGATGTNAATACTGCGGGACTTCCAGAGCTTAGCNCAGGGATAGCAAATCATATCGGCGATGGTATATTCGTGTGCNGCCAACCAATCCTTGTTATGCAATCCTANNTTTAAAACACCNTATAAACGATGTATTTCATTGGNGAATCTATTAAGNGAGTATGANANATNNCCATTCTTNCTTTCTNTTNCNGCACGCGCAAAATGGCCGTGCTCNCCCATTTTNGGGCCCTGATTTCCCATTTGCCATAAGACCCACTGAACAACCTCATATTTGGCCTTAGGGTCCTCTGGCCAAAACTTATTAGTTTTTTCAGCTATATACATCATTATTGCTCCAGATTCGAAGATAGATATTGGTTCACCACCGTTAAGTGGGGCATGGTCAACCAATGCAGGCATGCGATTGTTAGGGGAGATGCGCAAAAAATCTGGATGGAATTGGTCGCCGCGACCAATATCAATAATCTTTAAGTCGTATGCGAGGCAGCACTCTTCGAGTAGGATTGTAACCTTGCGGCTATTTGGTGTAGGGAAGAAGTATAAATCTAACACGAGGCCTCCTTTATATTTTTGTTATGGTTGTTGGTAGCGGCCAAACAAATGCATTCTGTGAATATCTAGAACAAAAGTGGGTAGAGGGCTCCTATACCTAAAATTAGTTAGGGCCCATTCCAGCCAATTGAATGGTGTCAATTTACGAGGGGAAGAGACTATGTCTTTACCATTATTTATGCCAGTAACCATGCTCACCACGGCCATCCTTGGTATGATTCTAGTAGGTTTGGGTGCCTATGTGATTCACGGGCGTTTTAAACATGTTTTGGCGCATGGAGATCAGGGGAATGTCGATATGCTAATCCGCATGCGGACCCAATCCAATTTTATTGAGTACGTACCGATAGCTCTAATTCTGCTCGCTCTTCTGGAAAGCTCTGGAGCTGATCAGCGTATTCTTGCCTTTGGTTCTATAGTTTTAGTATTGCTGCGTATTTCACATATATTCGGTATGCGTCAGGATCAGCCTGCAATTTTTCGCCGTATTGGTGCTATGGGTACGTTCATAATACTTATAATAGCCTCAATTTGGGCTCTTTTCATTGCCATTGCATCGCTTATCCCGTGGTCACTTTAGTGACTGTAGAAGGCAACTTTCGATGAAATCAAATTTATATTAGCCTTATATACTGGAGGATGATTATGAAAATAATGTTCTACCTTGGCGCATTTTTTGCCCTGCTTTCAATCGAGAATGTTAATGCGGCACCGAGTGAAGATGAAATTCTGCGAATGTTTATTCCCTCAGATATAAGTCTCGTAAAAGACGGCGGTAAATACTCATTTCAAAGTGATCAAGCTGTTCCATTTTACACGTTTGACGATGATGATCCGGGCGTTTCAAATTGCTTGGATGTATGTGCAGAAACATGGTGGCCTGTCAGAGCTAAAAGAGTCGATGCACGTGCCGAGGGACCATGGACTCTGATCGAACGTGATGATGGACGACCACAGTGGGCTTATAAAGGGCAGCCTATTTACTATTATCTGCATGATAAAGCAGGCACGAAAGCTGGCGATGGTATCGATGGTAAGTGGCACGTCTTAAAGCCTTAGTAGGCTGGTTAAAGATTGAGCAAGATAAATTATAATATTTCTCGCTTGCGTTCTTTACAGATCTTTGCCATCCGGCATGGTGTAGTTGAGAGCTAGGCGACCACCTTCGGCATAAATTGTCTGCCCGACAATAAATGAAGCCTCATCGGACGCTAGAAAGGCGACGACAGATGCAATTTCCTCAGGCTTACCGAATCGTCCTATGGGCGTTCGCGAGAGTACTTGCTTTTCAATATTCGCATTCCGTAAAACCACATCGGAGAGTTCCGTCTTTACAGTTCCTGGCGCTACAGCGTTTACCCTCACACCGTGAGGAATCAATGACAAAGCTAAAACCTTAGTCAGTAATACGACACCTCCCTTAGCGGCGGCGTAAGGTATATGATCGGGCATGGTCAGCTGGGAGTTGATAGAGGCGAGATTCACAATAGAGCCGGACTTCTGTTTAACCATGAAGCGTGCTGCTGCCTGTGCCAGTAAAAAAGGCCCTTTTAGATTTACATCTAATACGCGGTCATAGTCGGATTCTTCAAGATCAAGAAGTTCTGATTTATGAATTACCGCAGCATTATTTACTACAACATCAATACTACCAAACATTTGCACTACTTGCTCCACTAGTGCCTCGACCTCTATTTTGCTTGAAACGTCAGTTTTATGGAAAGACGCACCGATCTCTTCTGCAGCATTTGATCCCTGGACAGAGTCTATGTCTGCGATCACTACTTTCGCGCCCTCTGCTATAAAACGCTTTGCTATAGCCTTGCCTATACCACGTGCGCCACCAGTGACTACGGTACATTTGCCTTTAAGTCGCATAGGTAAATTCACTGTATAAATATTTTAAAATTAGCATGCGTAAAATATTATTTTCATAATGATAGTCAGCTAAAAACCACATTAACTGTGTATCGATAATCTGCCTGAGAAGAATTGTAGCTTGCAGTTATTACTACAATATACACGTCAACAAAAGACAGCCGATAATTCTAGCATGTGTTTAAGCGGTCCTTTAGGAACTGACCCGTGTAACTGCCTTTCACTTTAGATAAGTCTTCTGGCGTTCCAGTTGCCACGATACGTCCTCCGCTTTGACCACCCTCAGGACCAATATCAATGACCCAATCGACGGTTTTAATCACTTCTAGATTATGCTCGATAATTATTACGGTATTACCTTGATCGACGAGAGTATGAAGCACTTCCAGTAGTTTTCTTACATCCTCAAAATGGAGGCCAGTAGTCGGCTCATCTAAAATATAGAGTGTTCGGCCTGTTGCTCGCTTGGAGAGCTCTTTAGATAGCTTCACTCGCTGAGCTTCGCCTCCAGAAAGCGTAGTAGCTTGTTGGCCTAGATGAATGTAGCCTAGACCCACTTTTTTAAGTAGTTCCATCTTGTCCCGTATAGCTGGTACTGCTTTGAAAAAGTCAGCAGCCTCCTCTACGGTCATACTCAGCACATCAGAAATGGACTTACCTTTGAAGTGTATTTCTAGAGTTTCGCGATTATAACGTTTCCCTTTACATACATCGCAAGTGACATAAACGTCAGGCAAGAAATGCATCTCAATTTTAATCAACCCATCACCAGAGCACGCTTCGCAACGTCCTCCCTTAACGTTAAAGGAGAATCTACCAGGTGCATATCCTCGGACCTTTGACTCAGGTAATTCGGCAAACCAGTCTCTGATTGGCGTAAAAGCACCTGTGTAAGTTGCAGGGTTCGAACGAGGCGTGCGACCAATTGGAGATTGATCTATATCGATAACTTTATCGAGATGATTCAGGCCTTCGATTTTATCGTGTGGGCCAGGTTGACTACGTGAACCGTATAGGTGTTTGGCGAGGCCTTTGTATAGCGTTTCCAAAATTAGAGAGCTTTTACCTCCACCAGATACACCGGTTATACAAATTAGTATCCCAAGGGGAAAATCGGCATTCAAGTTTTTGAGGTTGTTAGCCTTTGCACCTTTGATCGTCAGAAGTTTGCCATTACCCTTGCGGCGTTTGCTGGGTATCGGTACCTCTCTGGTGCCATTTATATATGCAGCTGTGAGACTCTTCTTGGATTTAAAAACATCTTTTGGCTTGCCCTGGGCCACCACAGTCCCACCGTGAACACCTGCGCCTGGGCCCATGTCAATAATATGGTCAGCAGTGCGTATTGCGTCTTCGTCGTGCTCCACAACAATTACTGTATTTCCTATGTCACGCAAACGGCGCAAGGTTTCGAGTAGCCGATTATTGTCTCGTTGATGCAGGCCTATAGATGGTTCATCTAGTACATATAGTACACCAGTCAGGCCCGATCCTATTTGAGAGGCAAGACGAATTCGCTGACTCTCGCCACCAGATAGGGTACCTGAATTACGGGACAAAGTTAGGTATTCCAAACCAACATTGTTTAAAAAATGTAGTCGCTCGTCTATCTCACGCAGTATACGCTTAGCAATTTCTAGCTGTTTTTTTGTGAGATGTTTGGGTAGATCTCTGAACCAGAGCCCAGCATCTAGAATACTAAAATCGGACACCTCGGCAATATGCTTGCCTGCTATTTTTACAGCCAATGATTCCTCTTTTAAGCGCGCACCGTTGCAGCCTACGCAAGGCTGAGAGGTTTGATATTTTTCCAGCTCTTCTCGCATCCAAGTGCTATCAGTTTCGCGCCAGCGTCTTGCGAGGTTATTAACGACGCCTTCGAATGGTTTACGAGTTTCGTATTTTCTCACATCATCGTGGTATTTAATGCGAACTGCGTCATCTCCAGTTCCATACAAGATGGCTTTTTTTATCTTAGAGGGTAGAGTCTTCCATGGTGTTGTAGATTTAGCGCCATAGTGGGTAAGTACTCCCTTTAGCGCCATGAAGTAATATGGAGAGGGTACAGATGAAGATGACCATGGCACCACTGCGCCTTCTTCTATGGAAAGGTTCTCGTTCGGTATTATGAGCGCCGGGTCAAAGAGCATTGTAACGCCAAGCCCATCGCATGCAGGGCATGCGCCGAAAGGATTGTTGAATGAAAATAAGCGTGGCTCAATTTCATCAATTGTGAATCCTGAAATAGGGCAAGCAAATCTGGCTGAGAATACAATATAATTGCCTTCAGTTTTCGCATCTACTTTTTCAGCGAAGGCCAGTCCATCAGCGATCCCTAATGCTGTTTCTAGAGAGTCAGCTAGGCGGCTTTGTACTCCTTTGCGCACTATGACTCGATCAACGACTACTTCGATATTATGCTTTAGTTTCTTGTTTAGTGGTGGTACGTCAACAATTTCGTGGAGGGTGCCGTCTACCTTAACGCGTTGAAATCCCTTCTTTTGAAGGTCTTGCAATTCTTTTCTGTATTCACCTTTGCGTCCTCTTACAAGAGGTGCAAGGAGATATAATCTCGTTCCTTCACCCATTTCCATAATTCGGTCGACCATCTGACTGACCGTTTGGGATTCAATGGGTAAACCAGTTGTGGGGGAATAGGGAATTCCGACTCTTGCCCAAAGCAAGCGCATATAATCATGAATTTCAGTGACCGTGCCAACAGTGGAGCGTGGATTACGGCTGGTCGTTTTCTGTTCGATAGATATGGCAGGCGAGAGGCCTTCTATGGATTCAACATCGGGTTTCTGCATTAATTGTAGAAACTGACGGGCGTAAGCTGATAGAGATTCGACATACCGACGCTGGCCCTCTGCGTATATGGTATCAAACGCCAGAGATGATTTACCCGAGCCAGATAGACCGGTTATCACCACCAGCTTACCCCGAGGTATGTCTATATTAACGCCCCGAAGGTTGTGCTCTCGGGCGCCACGCACTTTTATGTTTATGAGGCTTCGTGAGGCCTTGTCTTTAGATCGCATAAGGGTTAGATGTTCTTGTTATGTTTCAATGTAAGTTCTTCATACGATGAACGGCTGGAAACGGCAACTGTGCTCCTTTGGTTGCCATTAGGGAAACCTGTAAAATTATAAGGAGTCTTTCACGGTTGCATCAGTGTCTTTATGGTGCCTTCTACCGTAGGGTGGCGGTATACAATCGATTCTCGAGGAGAGAAGCATGGCTGGCAGCGTTAACAAAGTAATACTTATCGGAAACTTAGGTCGCGACCCCGAAGTGCGGACCATGCAGAATGGTAATAAAGTAGCTAATTTAAACCTTGCTACATCTGATTCCTGGCGTGACAAATCTACTGGTGAGCGCAAGGAAAAAACTGAGTGGCATAGAGTTGTCATATTTGGCAATCTTGCAGATATCGCGGAAAAATATCTTAAAAAGGGCTCTAAGGTTTACGTATCTGGTTCGCTACAGACAAGAAAATGGACTGACCAATCTGGACAAGAAAAATATACCACAGAGGTGGTTTTGCAGGGTTTTGGGGGCGAGCTTACAATGCTCGATGGTCGCAGTACTGGCGGATCTGGGTCTGATATAGGTAATGGCGGAGGAAATGATTGGGATTCTGGGGGCGTTAGTTCTAGCGGTGGCACATCTAATGAATTGGATGACGAGATTCCTTTTTAGCGATTAGGCTGCGTCATAGTCTGCTTTTATGCTTTTAACCAATTCGGCAACCTTCGGTACGTTATCAATTGCCCCAACTCCTTGGCCTGCAGACCACAGGTCTTTCCATGGGCGGGGACCTGATTTTCCCTGATCGTCAATGCTCAAGCTTCCTCCATCAGGATTTGTGCCAAGATTATCTGGATCAAAGCCTGCTGCAACGAGCGACGGGCGAAGGTAGTTCGCCGGCACGCCACTAAAATATGGAGTATGAATGGTATCGGCGGCAGAGGATGATACGATCATATTTTTGTAGCTGTCGTCAGCATTGGCTTCGGTTGTGGCAATAAATCTTGTGCCAAGGTAGGCCAAGTCAGCGCCCATGACGATTGCAGCCTTTACCTGTCTTCCCGTGGATATAGCTCCGGCGAGTATAATGGTGCCGTCAAAAATCTGGCGTACCTCGTGCAGGAAGGCAAAAGGGGACAAAAATCCAGCATGACCACCAGCACCTGTACAGACTAGAATCAATCCATCAACTCCTGCTGCAATTGCTTTTTTAGCGTGCTTGATGGTTGTGACGTCGTGGTAAACGAGTCCGCCGTAGCTGTGTACATGTTCGACCATTGGGGTTGGGTTACCAACAGAAGTAATCACAAATGGCACTTTATATTTAATTGTAAGTTTCGTGTCTTCCATCAGTCGCGTGTTAGATTTGTGCATCACCAAATTGACACCGTAAGGTGCCGCATTTTCTTTGTTGGCTAGAGCATTTGTGATTCTTGAAAGCCATTCGTCTAAAGCTTCCAAGGGTCGGGCATTCAGAGTTGGGAAAGTTCCAGGTATACCAGCCTGGCACTGGGCGATTACCAGCTCTGGATGAGATACAAGAAACATAGGGGCACCAATGGCTGGTAGCGCGAGGCTATCGCGAAATAGTTTGGGTAAAGGCATGGGTACTCCAGAGTAGAAAATTTGTGTCTTTTCTATAACGCGCTCTGTTCTACATTCCTACACCTTTCCTTCGTATTGGAGTTTAGAATTGCTCCCCTTATGATACGTGAAAAGTTTTAAAGGAGCGTTGAATGTCTGATTTGGTTCTGAGGCATGATAGTGATGGGTTAGCCACTTTGGTGCTGAATCGTCCAGAGAAGTTGAATGCCATGAATTCGCAAATGTTTAAGGATCTACGCACTCATGTGGATCAGTTGGCATATCAGGTAGACACTATTGGGCTTGTTGTGCTGCGTGGTGCAGGGAAATGCTTTTCTGCCGGTCACGATCTTTCTGATCTAGTAGTTAGTGATAATACAGTCGCTACTAATTTTGAGGCTGAAACCATTGAATGCCTTGCCAATTTACCGCAACCAGTTATTTCTGCTGTTCATGGTCATTGCTATACTGGGGCTCTGGAACTTGCATTAGCCGGGGACCTAATCTTTGCGTCAGAGTCTGCTAGTTTTGCCGACACCCACGCTAAGTGGTCTGTGACGCCAATTTGGGGGATGAGTCAGCGTTTGCCTAGGCGTATTGGTTTATCTAGGGCGCGAGAGATGATGTTTACCGGACGTTCTTATAAAGGCTTAGATGCTTTAGCGATGGGTCTTGTCAATTTTTGTGCTGCCGACGACACCTTTGATGATGAGCTAGAAATATTAGTTCGCGAAATGCTGTCCCTATCTTGGCACACCCATCGCGCCAATAAGCGATTGCTATTGGAAACTGACGGTATGCCATTGGGTGGAGGCCTGGAGCATGAAATTAAGCATACTGCTGGAGTAGGACCTGATATGCGTAACAGGATTGCAGCCTTCACAAACAAAAAGCGATAAATAAGTAATACCTCGATATTGTGCGATGCAATATATTTTCTCTATCCGTTATTGATATACCAGTCAATTTATCGGTAATTCACATTAAATACTACCTAGTAAGAAGATCAATGATCAGGGAGTCTTTTTGGTTTCTAGGCTAGGCCATCCAGTGTTTAAGTATTGGGTCAGAAACGGTAACAAGGAGAGCTCATTATCATTAAAGTAATTTATTATATATATAATATAAAATACGGATATTAAAGTATATTAAATCAGGATAACTGTGGATAACTTCAGCGTAGAAAAGTGCCGTCAGAAGTGATTAGAACGTTGTGAATAGAGCGTGAAATCTGTTAGATTTCTTGTTGTGCAATCGTTCGCATTTGATCCGAAGTGAGGGCCTTCAGCACACGAATTTGAATAGCTTCACGTCCCGTTGGTGCACTGCACAATTTAAGGCGGGAAGAGCTTTGTTTTGACATAAATTTTGGAAGTGAGCTTGTGAGCGAAACAACTCCGACCCCGCCTGATTTTGAAATAGCGCCGGTAACTATCGAAGATGAGATGCGTAAGAGCTATCTCGATTACGCCATGAGTGTAATCGTTAGCCGCGCTCTACCTGACGTGCGTGATGGCCTGAAGCCCGTACACCGCCGAATTCTCTATGCAATGAAAGAGAGCGGGTACGAATATAACAAACCTTACAAAAAGTCAGCCCGTATCGTCGGTGACGTGATGGGCAAGTATCACCCTCATGGAGATAAAGCGATTTATGATGCGATGGTGCGTATGGCTCAGCCCTTCTCTATGCGCCTGCCACTTATTGATGGTCAGGGCAATTTTGGTTCTATGGATGGGGATCAAGCAGCCGCTATGCGCTACACTGAGGCGAGGTTAGCAAAGTCAGCACATTCCTTACTCGATGATATTGATAAAGAGACAGTCGACTTCCAACCTAACTACGATGAGACCCTTAATGAACCTGAAGTAATACCTGCACGCTATCCAAATCTCCTTGTAAATGGTGCAGGTGGTATTGCCGTTGGTATGGCAACCAATATTCCGCCGCATAATTTAGGCGAAGTCATAGATGCAGCCTGCGCCCTAATCGATGATTCAGAAACTTCGGATGAGCGTTTGATAGAGTTGGTGCCTGGGCCGGATTTCCCAACAGGTGGTATTATCCTCGGACAATCAGGGAGTCGTGCAGCATTGGTAACAGGCAGAGGGTCTGTTGTGATGCGCGGCCGCTGTGAAGTAGAAGATGTTGGAAAAGATAAACAGGCCATTATCGTTACGGAAATACCCTATCAAGTTAATAAGGCCTCGATGATAGAGAAAATTGCTGAACTTGTGCGCGATAAACGCGTTGAAGGCATCGGTGATTTGCGAGACGAATCTGATCGTAACGGTGTACGAGTAGTCATCGAGATAAAACGAGATGCTGTGACTGATGTAGTCTTGAATCAACTTTACAAATACACGCCTTTGCAGACGAGTTTCGGTGTGAACATGTTGGCCATCAATGGTGGTAGGCCAGAATTGATGACCTTGAAGCAGATTCTTCAAGCTTTCATCAAATTCCGTGAAGAAGTTATACGCCGTCGCACAGTTTACGAGCTTGGCCAGGCTCGTAATCGGGCGCATGTATTAGTTGGTTTAGCAATTGCCGTCGCTAATCTAGATGCAGTTATTAAACTTATTCGGGCTGCATCTGATCCGATAGTAGCTAGAGAGCAGCTAATGGCAAAAGATTGGTTGGCTGGTGAGGCCGAACCCTTAGTTGCCCTGATCGATGAGCCCGACCGTAAAGTTATCAATGGTATGTACAAACTGTCAGAAACTCAGGCTAAAGCGATCTTAGACTTGCGATTGCATAGGCTAACTGGTCTTGAGCGTGATAAAA
>PASS01000036.1 GCA_002712165.1 Fidelibacterota bacterium | reverse complement strand
GCGGTGCTTTGAGCCGCATGAGTATTTTCGCACTGAACATCATGCCCTATATTTCTGCAGCCATTATTTTACAGTTGCTGGCGGCTGTGAACCCAGCTCTTGAACAAATCAAGAAAGAAGGAGTGGCTGGTCGCATGAAGATGAACCAGTACACTCGATATCTCACGGTTGCTATTGGGACTCTTCAGTCCCTCGGTATCGCTACCGGCCTGCAAACTGCTACGGCCTCTAATGGTGCATCGGTTGTAACTAACCCAGGTATATTTTTTATTTTCACGGCAGTCATTACGCTGGTCAGTGGGACAATGTTTTTGGTTTGGTTGGGAGAGCAGATCAGCGATAGAGGTATTGGCCAGGGCATATCCCTGTTGATATTTTCCGGTATTATTGCTGGTTTACCCGGGGGCCTTGTCAATATGCTTGAGCTTGGCCGCACCGGGGCTATTTCGCTTATCGTATTATTTCTTTTTGCAGTGGGTGCTGTGGCAATGATAGCTGGCATTGTTTTTATTGAAAATGCGCAGCGCCGAGTTTTGGTTCAATACCCCAAACGTCAACAAGGTAATAAGATGTTTGGTGGTGAGAACTCGCATATCCCACTCAAAATCAATACGGCCGGTGTTATACCTCCAATTTTTGCCAGCTCAATACTTTTACTCCCACTAACCATCACTGGCTTTCAGCAAGGTGGTGGCGAGGGAATTATGGGGACGATTTCTGTCCTTATGGGCCGCGGCCAACCATTGTATATGGTCTTGTATTCGTCTGCGATCATCTTCTTTGCATTTTTCTATACTGCACTTGTTTTTAACCCGCACGATACGGCTGATAATTTGCGTAAGTACGGTGGGTTTGTGCCGGGTATTCGACCAGGCAAAAATACAGGTGATTATCTTGATTATGTTTTGACACGTTTGACCTTAGTTGGTGGCTTATATCTAACAGTCGTATGTCTGGTTCCCGAGTACCTTATTTCACAATTCAGCTTTCCGTTTTACTTTGGTGGAACCAGCCTTCTAATTGTTGTGAACGTAACTCTGAGTACGATGCAGCAGGTTCAAGCTCATCTTCTTGCTCACCAATACGAGGGCCTGCTCAAGAAATCTCGTCTTCGTGGACGCAGGTAAGAGCGTTATGCCTGCAGGTAAGCGCCTGATATTAATGGGGCCGCCTGGAGGTGGTAAAGGGACGCAGGCGAAGCGCTTGCAGGAACGTTTCGGCATTGTTCAGCTTTCTACTGGCGATATGCTGCGAGCTGCTGTTATTGCTAAAACCGACGTTGGTATGAAGGCTAAAGCTATAATGGACGCCGGGAAGTTGGTATCTGACGAGCTTATTATTGCTATGATCGAACAAAGAATTGACTCAGCTGATTGTAATAATGGCTTTATTTTAGATGGCTTTCCCCGAACGGTTCCTCAGGCTAAAGCCTTAGATGGCTTGCTGGTTAGCAAAGGTATCGCTTTGGATAAGGTTATCGAGGTTACAGTGCCGGATGCTATGCTGATTGAGCGGATCACGGGACGCTTTACATGCAAGAAATGTGGAGAGGGTTATCACGATAAATTCAAACAACCGGGCAGAGCGGGTATATGCGATGTGTGCTCTGGGACAGAATTTACCCGTCGAGCTGACGATAACGAGGACACTGTGGTAGCTCGCCTTCAAGCCTACCATGCTCAGACGGCGCCCTTGATGCCTTTTTACAAGCAAAGGGGGTTATTGGAGGTGATCGATGGAAACCGGCCAATGGATGACGTAACTAACGATATAGAAAGAGTTTTATGAGGTGGAAGGGCATGTTGACACCCTTAGCTAAGTGCATATAATGGCGCGCTTTTCGGGTTGCGCGGGGCGCTCACAGACAACTTAAAAATAAAGGAGTACGGGCTTTGGCGCGTATTGCTGGCGTTAACTTACCAACTAATAAAAGAGTATCGATTGCCTTGAGTTATATTTTTGGGATTGGCCCTGCCAATGCTCGTAAAATCTGTAACGTTGTTGGCATCGACGTTACGAGGCGGGTCAACCAACTCACCGAAGACGAGATCATGCGTATACGAGATACCATTGATCGAGACTTTAATGTTGAGGGTGACTTGCGCCGTGACGTTGCTATGAATATTAAGCGCTTAATGGATCTGGGATGTTATAAAGGTTTGCGTCATCGCAAGGGTTTGCCAGTGCATGGTCAGCGAACTCATACGAACGCGCGCACTCGCAAGGGCCCAGCAAAAGCAATTGCAGGTAAGAAGAAAGTAACGAAGTAGGCTTCGGTGTGCCTTTAGGCATCAACCAGCTCTTCCAGGAATAAGAGAACCGACATATGGCCAGGCCAGAACAAGCAGTTCGTAGTCGTAAGCGTGAGCGCAAAAACATCAGCTCTGGTGTGGCCCACGTGAATGCAACGTTTAATAACACCATGATTACAATTTCCGATGTCCAGGGTAACACAATTGCCTGGTCGTCGGCTGGTTCTCAGGGCTTCAAGGGCTCGCGCAAATCTACGCCATACGCTGCTCAGATGGCTGCTGAGGCCGCTGGTAAAAAGGCAATGGAACACGGTATGAAGGTTTTGTCCGTCCTTGTTAAAGGTCCAGGTACTGGCCGTGAGTCAGCTCTTCGGGCGTTGCAGACCGTAGGTTTTACTGTTACTTCGATCCAGGATGTAACGCCTGCTCCTCATAATGGATGCCGTCCGCGGAAACGTCGGCGCGTCTAGCGGAATTACCGTTTCCGGGCTTTTCCCACCGGAGACGTTTGGTTTGGGTCGCGCCGATAGCTTGTCGGATGGTCCTTAACCCTTATCGGGATTAACAGCCAACTTGTGGGACTGTGTCGTGATACAAAAAAATTGGCAAGAAATGATTAAACCGTCCAAGCTCGATATTGAGGTGGGCGACGATCAGAATCAGGTAGCGATCATCGTTGCTGAACCACTTGAACGTGGTTTTGGAGTGACGCTAGGTAATGCGCTGAGACGTATACTATTGTCCTCGCTGCAAGGTGCCGCGGTGACATCCATACGCATTGACGGCGTGTTGCATGAGTTTTCTTCTGTTCCGGGCGTTCGCGAAGACGTGACGGACTTAATTCTTAATATCAAGCAATTAGCATTAAATCTGCATGGTGACGGGCCGAAGCGCATGACACTCAGCGCTAAGGGAGCTGGTGAAGTGACAGCTGGCCAGATACAAACTCCCGCTGATATTGAAATCATGAACCCTGATTTAGTGATTTGCCATCTTGATGAAGGTGCCAACCTTCATGTTGAGTTCGAAGTAAATACAGGTAAGGGCTATACTGCTGCCCATTTGAATCGGAAAGAGGAAGATCCTATTGGTATGGTCCCAGTGGACTCAATATTTTCGCCGGTCCGCAGAGTTTCCTATAAGGTCGAGAATACTCGTGTTGGCCAGCAAACCGACTACGATAAATTGTCTATGACTGTGGAAACCAACGGCGCCATTAAGCCTGAAGACGCAGTAGCTTTGGCTGCACGCATTTTACAAGACCAGCTCCGACTCTTTATCAATTTCGAGGAACCACAAGCAGCTAGCACTGAGCGTGCTGAAGAGGAACTGCCATTCAATAAGAATTTGTTGCGTAAGGTCGATGAACTTGAACTCAGCGTACGTTCGGCGAATTGTTTAAAAAATGATAATATCATTTATATTGGCGACCTAGTTCAGAAAACTGAAGCGGAAATGCTCCGTACACCAAATTTTGGCCGCAAGTCACTGAATGAAATCAAGGAAGTTCTGTCACAAATGGGTCTTCACTTGGGCATGGAAATCGCGAATTGGCCCCCTGAAAACATTGAAGAGCTAGCTAAAAAGATTGAAGAACCGTTCTAAGGTGTCTGAGCTCCTTTTGCGGGCTGGGCGGGAGTTGTCATAACTCCACCTCATGTGTACAGCCGCTCTCATGCGGTGTGGCCGTGAAATTGTGTAATCGATCTCGTGAGCGAGATCAAAATGGAGAAGGGAAAGCGCTATGCGCCACGGAGTGAGTGGGCGCAAGTTTAACCGCACGAAGGCGCACCGCCGGGCTTTGCTGGCTAATCTTGCTAATGCTTTGTTTAAACATGAGCAAATCATGACAACGCTTCCCAAAGCAAAGGATCTAAGTCCTTATGCTGAGCGTCTCATAACTTTGGGAAAACGAGGCACACTTCATGCGCGGCGTCAGGCTGCAGCGATCTTGCGTGATGATAAGATCGTTGCAAAGTTATTTAGCGTTCTGTCTGACCGCTACAAGGATCGAAGAGGTGGTTATACTCGAGTTATTAAGGCCGGTTTCCGCTATGGTGATGCTGCCCCTATGGGTGTGATTGAGCTGGTGGATCGAGACACTAGCGCTAAGGGTCTTGACTCTGGCCCGAAGCCCGAAAAGGTCGTGAGGGACGAAGACGAACAGGCCCTAGGCCCATAGATTCGGCCTTAAATTTTAGAAGTCCGGCTTTTTAACATTTTACCGCTTTAGGTGATTCCATGGTAAGTGCTCTGGCATCAGTGACACGTGGCTCAAAGTGTAAATGCGGATATCTTGGTCTCAATAATTTGTAATAAATTGAAAAAAGTAGGTTTTGATCAATAGGCCTGCTGGCTAGGGTTGCGTTAGGGCTTCAGGTGAGCCAAATCTGTGGCCGCGTGTTCTTTTTTAGGCTGTGTTTTATGAATCTGTTCGGTGGCGAGGCTATGATTCGATTTAATGGTTTGGCATTTGTTTTGTCAGTTTGGGCCCTAAGTTTGGGACCTGCGGGCGCGGCTGATTCCACTATTCCTTCAAAACATGAGGAAGTCACGCTAACCTTCTCTCCAATAGTAAAAAAATCTGCACCAGCTGTTGTAAACATATATACGCGTCGTGTTGTGCAAGCGCAAAATAGGCCGCTTTTCAATGATCCTTTTTTCCGACAATTTTTCGGTGATGACCTGAATAGCTTGTTCGGTAGGCCGCGTGAGCAGGTGCAGAATTCCCTTGGTTCAGGTGTGATCGTCAAATCCCAGGGTATTGTTATCACCAATCACCATGTTGTTGGCGATGCAGATGAAATTACTGTGGTCCTTGCAGATCANCAGGAGTTTGATGCTGAATTAGTCGGAAGCGATGANCGCTCTGATCTNGCAGTTCTGCGACTCAAGGNCGTTTCTAAACCTNTGCCATCTNTAGANCTGTCGGATTCCGAGACTGTTGAGGTGGGCGANATGGTGCTCGCGATTGGNAATCCNTTTGGNGTAGGNCAGACCGTTACCCTAGGCATNGTCTCGGCCCTAGCTCGNACAACTGTNGGGATTTCTGATNNCCGGTCNTTTATTCAGACTGACGCCGCNATTAATCCTGGTAATTCGGGTGGTGCGCTAATCACNTCTGATGGNCGGTTGGTNGGNATNAATACTGCGATTTATTCTCGTGATGGTGGNAACGTTGGAATTGGATTTGCCATTCCNGCGACTATGGTTCGAACTGTGCTCACTAGCATCATGAAAGATGGCCGTGCTGTCCGACCTTGGCTTGGCGCATCGGGTAAGACAATCACCTCGGAGTTGGCTAACAGTCTCGGCCTCAAGCGGCCAATTGGGGTTATTATAGATCGAGTTGTGGCAGGCAGTCCCGCATCGCGGGGTGGGCTTTTAGTGGGTGATATCATTCTAGAAGTCGAAAATCGTTCTGTGACAGATACAGAGGAATTGCGTTATCAGCTTGCGACTTTGCCAGTAGGTGGAAAGGCAGAGTTAGGGATATTGCGTGGTGGTGCTGATGGGCTGATAATTTTGGGACTAGAAGCTCCACCTGAGAGACCTGCTCGCAGTGAGACCTTACTCGAAGGCCGTCAGCCATTTTCCGGTGCAAAGGTTGCAAATCTGAATCCAGCCTTGGCCGAAGAATTAGGTCGTGAATACCTCGAACCTAGCGTTATCGTCCTCGAAGTCGCGCGAGGGTCAATAGCTGCGCGCTTTGTCAGACCTGGAGATATAATCTGGGCAGTGAATGAAGAGTCGGTGGGTTCTGTTGGTGACCTTCTGCGCCTCGCTACAGAGGAGTCCGCTCCATGGGCGTTGACGCTTAATCGTAACGGCCAGGCCCTTCAACTCAGGGTTGGAAGGTGAGTGATTTCTTTGAAGACATCAAGCCTGAGCAGCATAGTGGCTCCTCGAAAGGCCGACCGCTGG
Organism: Fidelibacterota bacterium; assembly: GCA_002712165.1. Classification (GTDB taxonomy): domain Bacteria; phylum Pseudomonadota; class Alphaproteobacteria; order Rhodospirillales; family Rhodospirillaceae; genus UBA11612. The sequence continues at coordinate 19,392 of PASS01000036.1, read as the reverse complement.
CTGATTTTCTCAGGCCCACTGATCTAAAGGACGTTGTAGGTCAAGATCATTTGCTAGCCCCTGATGGCCCACTGGGGCGCATGGTGGCTTCAAACCGCCTCAGTTCTATGGTGCTTTGGGGGCCACCGGGATGCGGTAAAACCACTATCGCCCGATTACTGGCCCAGCTGACAGATTTTCATTTTCACCCAATCTCAGCGGTGTTTTCTGGTGTTGCTGACCTGCGCAAAATTTTTGACGGTGCGGCCAAGCGCCAGAGAATAGGTCAGAGAACTCTTTTATTTGTTGATGAAATTCACCGTTTCAACCGTTCGCAGCAAGACGGATTTTTACCCTATGTGGAGGATGGAACTGTTGTGTTGGTGGGCGCAACGACCGAGAATCCTTCGTTTGAACTTAATTCAGCACTACTTTCGAGATGCCAGGTTCTAGTGCTTCGGCGGCTTGATGACCATGGGCTTGAGGCCCTTTTAAAACGTGCAGAAGAAAATGCCGGTAGAGAGTTACCGCTGACCGGTGAGGCGCGTTCTGCGCTGCGTAATATGGCCGATGGAGACGGCCGTTTCGTGCTGACCCTGGCCGATGATCTGCTCACATTAGCGCTTCCTCCGAAAGCGCCACTCAATGCCATTGATTTGGCCAAAGTAGTACAGCATAGAGCGCCAGTTTACGATAAAGACCGAGAAGGCCACTACAACTTGATCAGCGCAGTGCATAAATCATTGCGCGGGTCTGATCCGGATGCAGCGTTGTACTGGGTTAGCCGTATGCTCGAAGGCGGAGAAGACCCAATATACATCCTACGTCGCCTAACGCGTTTTGCTACTGAAGACATCGGTCTTGCTGATCCACAAGCGCTACAGGTGGCGATCAATGCCTGGGATACTTATGACCGTTTGGGTTCCCCTGAGGGTGATCTAGCCATCGCCATGTTGGTTACCTATTTGGCGGTCTCGCCGAAATCGAATGCGATTTACTCCGCATTTGACAAGGCCATTTGCGCTGCGCGCAAGACTGGCTCATTAGCACCGCCTAAGCATATCTTGAATGCACCGACCCGTATGATGAAGGAACTGGGCTATGGCAAAGATTATGTTTATGACCACGCTGATCACGATGCATTTTCCGGACAAAATTACTTCCCGGAAGGGATGAGTCGGGAGCAGTTTTACCACCCTGTAGAGCGGGGTTTTGAACGTGAAATAAATAAACGACTAGATTATTGGAGAAAGCTTCGTTCAGAAAAATCTGGGTCTATTAGAAAAAAAGAGAGCGGCACGGATCCATGAGCAGCGTTCAAAGTGTTTCAGTGACTGATGATGATACCGACATACGGCTTGACCGTTGGTTTAAACGCCATTTTCCTAATTTGACTCATGGTGCTTTAGAAAAGTTGTTGCGGACTGGCCAAATCCGTGTAGATGGTGCTCGAGCAAAATCAAATCAGCGAGTGTATTCCGGCCAGATTGTACGTGTGCCTCCTTTGGGCCAGCTATTATCAGCGGGGAAGAAGAAAAGAATCTATTCGTCGATTTCTGAGTATGATGCTGCATTCATTCAAGGCTTGGTGATCTATATGGATAGCGAGCTCATTGCTCTGAATAAACCTCCTGGCCTTGCTGTCCAGGGTGGAAGCAAGACAACACGCCATGTGGACGCTATGTTAGATAGCCTGCGATTTGATGGACATGATAGGCCACGCTTGGTACACCGCTTAGATCGAGATACGTCAGGAGTGCTGGTTATTGCGCGAAGCGCAGCGGCTGCAGCCAGACTGGGCCGCGCGTTCCAATCTCACTGTGTTGAGAAGGTCTACTGGGCTCTAGTGGTAGGGCACCCAGAGTGTTCTACAGGTACAATATCGGCGGCACTCGCTAAGACTGGCCCCGATGGATCTCAGCGTATGGAGTGGGATGAGGATAGAGGTAAAAAGGCGGTCACCAATTATCGTGTTGTGTCGACAGCTGGACAGAAGATCAGTTGGTTAGAGTTAACTCCGCAAACAGGACGGACCCACCAGTTACGAGCCCACTGCGCTTTAATCAAAACGGCTATTGTGGGTGACCAAAAATATGCGGTTAAGTCAGCTCACCCTGACCAGACAACAGATCTTCAAAAAGGATTGTTGGAAGATGTTGCAGACAAGATGTGCCTCCATGCTCGGCAGATCAAACTCAACATGCTTGGATGCAAGCCCTTGACAATCACTGCGCCTTTACCAAAGCACATGTCAATTGCTTTTAAGGATCTGGGATTTAGTGAAAGAGAAGCAGAGGCATGAGTAGCGCACCCTATCTTATTATATTTGATTTGGATGGGACGATAGTTGATAGCCAATCAAACATAGTTCGCGCCGTAAAAGAGGTTGCAGCGGCACTAGGCGTGGAAGAACCTCCGTTGGCCCAAATTCCCTTAGTGATTGGACTTACGCTGGACGAAGCACTATTGCGCCTTTTCCCAGAGGTTCGTGCGGAAACCCATCAGCATATGGAGGCGACTTATCGAAAAATATTCAAGAGATTGCGGTCTGAATCTGATTATCAAGAGCCTCTTTTTCCCGGCACTCTGGAGGTTCTTGACGCCTTAGATGAGGAGGGATACTTGCTGGGTATTGCTACCGGAAAGGCCCGGCGTGGAGTAGATCAACTTTTAAAGAGGCATTCCCTAGAAGGAAGATTTGTGACGATTCAAACGCCGGATAAAGCTCCGGGTAAGCCTCACCCGGGAATGATTCTTAATGCACTCAGCGAAACTGGCGTAGAACCTGGCAATACAGTGATGATTGGAGATACCTCTTTCGATATTCTGATGGCCGTGGCGGCGAACGTGGCCTCCATTGGGGTATCCTGGGGTAACCACCCCAGGGAAGAGCTTGTTAAGGCGGGGGTAAATGGAATGATTGATCACCTAGATGATCTTGTCCATGAGGTGCGGAGCCTAAGAACATCGTCTGCAGCTCACGTGGTAAGTTAATGGGTTTGAATAATGAAATTTTTCGGGTCAGGATTGCTGTTGCTTCTGCCTCAGTTGATGCTGGTCAGTATCTGGGCCTCAGTAATTCTGGATTATGTAGAGATCAATGAAGCTAAGTGAGGTAAAGCCAGAGCCCGCTCATGGGGCTCCAACGCCTAAGCTAAGACGCTTTTATAAGGTTGTTAACGTCATTAATGAAGATGGCGCGCTACGTGTGGTTCTGGACGGTAAGCCAATACGCACACCTCGGCAGAATATTTTGGAAACGCGCAAGCAGGCGATAGCTGAAGCTATTGCTAAGGAATGGGATTCTCAGGAACCATTTATTGATCGGGAGACCATGGTGCTAACACGTATGGTCACTGCGGTCATTGATTGTATTGGATCGGAAAGAGAGGCAATAATTTCTGGTCTCATGAGCTATATAGACTCAGATTTGCTGTGCTATCGAGCCGTTTATCCTACTGCTCTCAAAGTAAAACAGGATGAGGCATGGCAGCCGGTACTCGACTGGTTAAAAGAGAGTTTCGGAGCTTGTTTTACCGTTATATATGGAATTATGCCCGAGCGGCAGTCTGCAGACACTGTTGTAGCTATGAAACAGGCTATCGATTCTCTGACTGACGAGAATCTTGCAGCATTTCAGGCTTGTGCGTCTGTTACAAAGTCACTCTCCTTATCCATGGCCTTGGTCCACGGCTATCTTGATGCTGAGGAGGTTTCTTTATTGGCGCAGCTAGATGAGAGGTTTCAAGCCGAGCAATGGGGTGAGGATCAAGAGGAACAGATCAGGCGGCAAAAAATTGATTTTGAAATAAATAGAATTAGTAATTATATCAATATATTACGTAATTAATCTCAGATCTAACTTTCATGCAAATCTGCGCTTTTTGTTTCATTAGCTTCATTACTATGGCGCATTATTACCGGTAGCAGCGCAAAACTGAAAATAAGTGTTATGGGTAGGACGCCAAAAACCTTGAAACTGACCCATGTGTCCGTGGAGAAGTTACGCCATACGGCTTCGTTTAAGGCAGCCAGGAAAATAAAATAAATGATCCAGGCTCGGGTCAATATTTGCCAGCCACGTTCGCTGAGCTGAAATGCGGTTCCCAAAAGAATCCTTATAAAAAGTCGCCCGTTTAACAATCCAACTAGCAAGATCGCTCCAAAAAGAAGGTTTACAATGGTTGGCTTCATTTTGATGAATACTTCGTCGGCCAGTAAGAGGGTCAATCCGCCGAAAATCAGTACAAATACAGCTGTAACCAGCGGTATGACTGGGACTGCGCGGGTTATGCCATAGGAAAGGGCAAGGGCTATGACTATAGCAACCATAAAGGCACCCGTGCCGAAGAACAGTCCATGTAAGTTGTTGACCAGGAAGAATACAAGTAGTGGACCCATTTCGAGCCCGAGTTTAAGCAATGGATTCACCTGCTTCACTAAAGTTCGCCTCCGACGTTATTGGCCGGGTTATAGCGGCCTGGCTGACAACTGCCAATTGACTAATTATGATAGCAGTCTTTCGAGCCCTAGATGTTGTAATAAGCGTCTAAGACACCATTTTCAGATACCTTTTTGTGGCATTGAGCGCTATTTGATGTGCTATGTCCAGTGACGGTAGGGGTATGAGCTACTTTGAGATCGGATTTCCTTAAAACTTTCTGAACCGGGTCGTGCATGAGAGATATTATCCAACAGCTTGATGAAAAGCGCGCAGCCGCGCGTGTGGGCGGTGGTCAAAGGCGGGTCAGCGTCCAGCATGGGAAGGGCAAATTATCTGCTCGCGAGAGAGTCGAGCTCCTCTTTGATGAGGGCTCCTTCGAAGAATGGGACATGTACGTTGAGCATCGCTGCGAAGATTTTGGGATGGGCGATCAGCGAGTTCCTGGGGACGGGGTTGTAACTGGATACGGCACAATCAATGGCAGGCCCATGTTTGTTTTCAGCCAGGACTTTACGGTCTTCGGTGGCTCTCTCTCCGAATCTCACGCTAAGAAAATCCTTAAAGTAATGGAAAAAGCAGTTCAGGTAGGAGCCCCGGTAATTGGTCTCAATGATTCAGGTGGCGCTCGCATACAAGAGGGGGTCTCGTCCCTGGCAGGTTATGCAGATGTATTCCTGCAAAACGTGCTTGCCTCAGGTGTGGTGCCCCAGGTCTCGATGGTGATGGGGCCTTGTGCTGGCGGTGCCGTGTATTCGCCAGCTATGACCGACTTCATATTTATGGTCAAAGATACGTCCTACATGTTTGTGACAGGACCCGATGTGGTCAAAACTGTGACACATGAAAACGTCAGTCAGGAGGAACTTGGGGGGGGCCTGACCCATGCGTCTAAGTCCGGTGTGGCTGACGCAGCATTTGCCAATGACGTAGAGGCCTTGCTTCAGTTGCGAAGATTTATGGATTTTCTGCCCCTTAGCAACCGAGAAAAACCGCCGGCTATTCCTTGCAGTGACTCGCCAGAGCGAGAGGAAATGTCACTAGACACGTTGATTCCGGATAATCCCAATACGCCTTACGATATGAAGGAATTAATACTGAAGGTCGTGGACGAAGCTGACTTTTTTGAAATTGGAAGTCTTTGGGCTGGTAATATCATCATAGGGTTAGCCCGTATGGAAGGGCAGACCGTGGGTATAGTAGCCAATCAGCCTATGGTCCTCGCCGGCTGTCTTGATATTAATTCAAGTCGCAAGGCTGCGCGTTTTGTAAGGTTTTGCGACTGCTTCAACATTCCAATTGTTACGTTTGTTGATGTGCCGGGTTTCCTGCCGGGTATCGACCAGGAACATAATGCTATTATTAAGAATGGAGCAAAGTTGCTTTTTGCCTATGCTGAGGCAACGGTGCCTAAAGTTACGGTCATAACCCGTAAAGCTTATGGTGGTGCTTACGACGTTATGAGCTCCAAGCACATTCGAGGCGATGTGAATTTTGCCTGGCCAACTGCTGAAATCGCGGTGATGGGAGCTAAGGGGGCAGTGGAAATTATATTCCGCCAGGATATTGGTGATCACCAAAAAATTACTTCCAGAACAAAAGAGTATGAGAAAAGGTTCGCAAACCCATTTAAGGCGGCAAACCTTGGTTTCATTGACGATGTCATCATGCCCCATGGCACGCGTAGACGTATTTGCCGTAGCCTTTCTATGCTCCGTTCCAAGGAAGTAAAGAACCCTTGGAAGAAACACGATAATATTCCGCTCTAGGGACGACGTTTAAGTATGTTCAAAAAAATTCTTATTGCGAACCGTGGGGAGATCGCTTGTCGGATCATTAAAACTGCCCGCAAGATGGGAATTGAAACGGTTGCTGTCTATTCTGATGCCGATCGCAATGCGCTTCACGTCGAGATGGCTGACGAGGCCGTCCATATCGGCGGTAGCCCGGCGGCAAAGAGTTATCTCGTTGCTTCGAAGATTATTAAGGCCTGTAAGCAAACTAAGGCCGAAGCGGTTCACCCTGGATACGGATTTTTATCTGAGAACAAAGACTTTCAGAAAGGCTTGACTAAGGAAAAAATCATTTTTATTGGGCCGGATGCCAAAGCCATTGAAGCTATGGGAGATAAAATCACTTCCAAAAAATTAGCCGATAGAGCAGGTGTTTCCACTGTGCCAGGATTTATGGGCATCATAAAAAACGTCAAACATGCAACTAAAATCGCCGCTGAAATTGGCTTTCCGGTAATGCTCAAGGCCTCCGCCGGAGGTGGTGGTAAGGGCATGCGCATTGCTCGCAATGCTTCTGAGGTACAAGAAGGTTTTGAGCGCTCTAAATCCGAGGCCAAGTCCTCATTTGGTGACGACCGAATGTTTATCGAGAAGTACATCGAAAAACCTAGGCATATCGAAATACAGGTTCTAGCTGATCGTCATGGCAACACGATTCATCTGGGTGAGCGAGAATGCTCCATTCAGCGTCGCCACCAGAAGGTGATAGAGGAGGCGCCGAGTCCATTTATTGACTCTAGGACTCGCAAGGCTATGGGTGCGCAGGCGGTGGCTCTTGCTAGGGCCGTAGGCTATGTCAGCGCGGGCACTGTCGAATTTATAGTTGATAGTAAAAAAAACTTCTATTTCCTTGAAATGAATACACGTTTACAGGTCGAGCACCCCGTCACTGAACTAGTGACAGGTCTGGACCTGGTGGAATTAATGATCCGTATAGCGGCAAACGAAAAGCTAAAGCTCAAACAGTCTGCCGTGAAGACAAATGGCTGGGCTTTGGAAAGTAGGATTTACGCTGAAGATCCATATCGCAATTTCCTGCCTTCTACTGGTAGGTTGATTCACTATATACCGCCGGCCGAGGGCAAGCATGTGCGGGTAGACGCCGGTGTCCAACAGGGTGGAGAGATAAGTGTTTTCTATGACCCCATGATTGCCAAGCTATGCACATGGGGCAGTGACCGTAAGGCGGCGATAGCAAAAATGCGAACGGCGCTTGATGCATATTATATTCGTGGTGTTTCCCATAACATTACTTTCCTGTCTTCGGTCATGGGTAAGAAGCAGTTCAAAGATGGACTTCTTTCGACAAACTTTATAGCCGAGCAGTACCCGAAGGGCTTTGCCGAAGCCGTTCCGCCAGAGCAGGTGTCGTTAGATTTGGTTGCTGTTGCTGCTCTAGTTCACAACGCCTATGTGCGTCGTGCGGCCCAAATTTCAGGACAAATCTCTGTACATAAACGGATAATGCCGGATACCTGGGTCGTTGTGGTTAAGAGCAACGGTAAAAAAGAGGAATACCCGGTTAGAGTCGACCCTAAACATAGCAATGGGATTGGCGGTGGGAGCGCCAAAATCAAAAGAAAATCGATAGAAGTAATTAGTAAATGGACTTTTGGTGCTCCGTTGTTCACCGGAAAAGTGGATGGTAAGCCTATTACTATCCAGATCGATCGGGAACCAGCTGGCTACCGGCTTTTCTGTGATGGCACTCAACTCACACTTGATGTTTACACAGCCCGTCAGGCGGAGTTGGCTCGGCTCATGCTGCACAAGCCTCCGCCAGATATGACAAAATACTTAATCTCTCCAATGCCAGGACTTCTTGTGTCTGTGATGGTGCAGGAAGGCCAGGAAGTCAAAGTTGGTGAAAATTTGGCCGTTGTTGAGGCTATGAAGATGGAGAATGTCCTTAAGGCGAAAAGGGATGGTGTGGTGAAAAAAGTACATGAGCGCAGCGGCGCATCTCTTGCTGTGGATCAGATGATCTTGGAGTTTGAATAGAGGCCACAATGGCACATTCTAGCGATACGGCTAAGGCGGCCCTAGCCCTTAAGATTACAGGGCACGTGCATGGGGTTGGTTATCGTTATTGGGCGGTCATAACGGCGCGCCGCATAGGGCTCACTGGTTGGGTGCGAAATGTCACCGACGGTTCTGTCGATGCTGTAGTACAAGGTGCCCCTAAGCTAGTGGAAGCTTTTGTCGATGAGTGCTGGGGAGGTCCTCCAGAGGCCCGCGTGACTTCGATAGCGGTTAATGTTGTTGATTTGCTCACTGAGATTACAAGTTTTGAGCAGAGAGCGACGTACGTTTCTCCTGTACAGTTTTAGTAATTTACGGCTTACCTCTTCAGGCTCAATACCTACGCGATAAAGAGAATCATAATGGTCCCACTTTATATTCGAGTGGCCTTCCAAATACCTCTGAAAATGTTTTGGCCAAAGCTGTATCCATGTCGCCCATAGACGCGGCAATTCCCAAATCAGAAAGTGACGTCACGCCTTTATCACTATCCGAAATTCCACACGGAACGATTCCTGAGAAGTGATCTAGGTTAGGGCAGACGTTCAAGGCGAGCCCATGATAACTGACCCATCGACGCACGCGAACACCAATAGCGCCGATTTTATCTTCACGTCCATCTTCCCTTGTGACCCAAATACCTACTCGGCCGGATCTGATTTTTCCTGTAACGCCAAAGCGAGTAAGGGCGGCGATAGCCCAACTTTCTAAATCGCGGACAAAACAGCGGACGTCTTCGTTGCGTTTCTTGAGATCAAGAATAACGTACGCAATGCGCTGTCCAGGTCCATGGTAGGTATACTGGCCGCCTCGGCCGGTTTTATACACAGGAAAGCGCTGCGGGCTAAGTAGATCAGTATCTTGAGCGGTTGTACCAGCGGTATAAAGTGGGGGATGCTCTAAAAGCCAGATAAGTTCTGGCGCGGTACCAGCTCGAACGCTAGCGACCCGGCCTTCCATTGTAGCCACACTTTCAGGGTAGGGGACGGGGGTGTCAGAAACACGCAGCTCAACAGAGTTTTGAGTCATGTGGGCCTTTCCATTGCCAACTCATAGCCGATTTGCTATCTGACCGCACGTTTGGTAACCCAAAATTCGTATTGTGGTTATCCACGTGGCAAAACATATATCTACCGTGCGGTCGTGGCGGAATTGGTAGACGCGCAGCGTTGAGGTCGCTGTGGGGTAAAACCCGTGGAAGTTCGAGTCTTCTCGACCGCACCATTTTGAATTTCAAATATAAAGCCAGATCAACATTACCTTCGATTTACTTGATATACTAACATCGCTCAGGCACAAGGTTTCTTGTAGTCCTGTCCCCTAATTTGGGCACTCATTTTCTTCTTGTCTAGGTGCCGCCATGGCCAGTGCTGGACCACCCCCAATACCTAAAGCACCACTAACGCAGCCCCTTCGACGTCCGCAGGAAAGAGCTCTTGATGAGAGCTTTGACCTCGATTCTGGATTTGTGGAGTCGGTGATATCAGCATTACTCGTTCAAGATACGGAGCAGATACAATCTTTGGTTGTTGATTTACACCATGCTGACATGGCTGACCTAATAGAACGGCTTGACCGTGATAGTAGGCGGCAACTTGTTGATGTTGTTAGCACGGACTTTAATGCGAATATTTTGCCTGAATTAGCTACCGATGTGCGCGATGAGGTTATGGATGCACTAGGCTTTGATCATTTGTCAGTGACGTTGGGCGAGTTGGATTCTGATGATGCGGTATATGTTGCTGGGAAATTAGCTCCTGACGAACGAGTAAAGCTGCTCGAAAGGATGCCGCTAACAACCCGTATGCTGATTGAGCAGGGGCTCGCCTATAGTGAAGATTCTGCCGGTCGTCTAATGCAGCGAGAGCTAGTGGCGGTGCCAAGCTATTGGACGGTTGGCGAAACCATCGACTATCTGCGCTCCACGAAGAACGTTCCTGATAAATTCTACGCAGTATTTGTGGTTGATCCACGTCACCGGCCTCAAGGAATGGTAGAGCTCCATCGAGTGTTGACCTCTAAACGTCCTGTTAGGATGAAAGACATTGCCGATAAAGATCACGAGACTATTCGTACAGATATGGACAGGGAAGAAGTTGCCTTCCTGTTCCGTCAACGTGACTTAACATCTGCACCAGTCATTGACAAAAGTGGTAGGCTCATCGGACAGATTACTATTGATGACGTGGTGGACGTGATTGATGAGGAGGCAGGTGAAGACTACCTTAAATTGGCCGGTGTTCGTGCTGGGGAGGACTCCAGCCTGTATCGTACTATTATGGCAACTGCCCAGTCACGCTTCTTATGGCTTTTCTTGAATCTTGGGACGGCTTTCGTGGCCTCTTACGTGATCGGGGTATTTGAAGACTCGATTGTTAAATTATCGGCACTTGCTATTCTTATGCCCATTTGTGCTTCGATGGGTGGGAATGCGGGTACACAAACGTTGGCCACTATAGTGCGTTCGATGGCTACGCGAGAGCTCAATGCGAGTAATGCGATTCATGTGGCTTGGAAGGAACTATTTGTTGGCTTAATAAACGGATTTTTATTCGCAGCTATCACAGGCACACTAGCTTATTTATGGTTTGGTGATGGGCCATTGGGAATGGTTATAGGCGTAGCAATGATAATAAATTTGGCAGTGGCAGGAGTTGTTGGCATGGCTGTGCCTCTAGCTCTTGAGCGGATCGGAGCAGACCCTGCGGATTCTGCTACGGTCTTCGTAACCACAGTCACAGACATTATTGGTTTTTTCACATTTCTTGGGATGGCAACCTGGATTTTACTCTAATTAAAAGGACCTTGCAGAGGCCATTCTAAGGTGTTTAGAGCGCCTGATTGAAATGCTATATCTTAGAAATGTGACCGTCTGAAATTTTAGTAAGTAATAATTAGTATTTAGTAACTGGCCAATTTAGAGCTTTTCATGCCTGAAGATAAAGTTAAGTACGTCAAGCCTCCCAATAACTTGAGACAAAAACAGAGATTAGCAGGTGTTAGCGGTGTACTTGATGCGGCGTGGATTCATGCTGCCGAGCGGCAGATCGAAGCGGCAAGGTTGGACTATGAAAAAGCGGTTGTCCAAGACATGGCGAATCTACATTCTATCTGCGAAGAGATCCTGAAGAATCCCGCTGACTTCAGCAGTAAGATACAGGCTCTTTACGGTATTTTGCAAATCGTTAAGGGGCAAGGAAGTAGCTTCGGATATCCACTTGTTTCTGCAATCGGCGGTCAGCTGGCTAGGTTTGTGGAAAGCTTAGCTAATGATGTTTCGCATATTCAGGTGGAGATAGTGAAGATTCATGTTGAAGCAATTCGTTTTATAGTGAAGAGAAAGTTGGAGGGTGAGGGCGGACAGTTAGGGAAGGAACTTGTAGCGAGTCTCGGGCTACTTATAACAAAGGCTGATAGAGCCTGATTACTAGGCTGTTACTGCTCACCACTTTAGTCTTCTTCAATCAAGGCTGACGCCTTCGGATCTAATGGTGTCATAAATTCCCATCGGCGATAGGCTTCCACACCGCCTAGCACAACACCGTCAAATCCGAGATCCATGATTCCCTTAAAGTATCGTCCGACAATAGCTTTCCATGCGGGGTTCCAAAACTCGACTACATATTGGCCTGGACGGTCGGGGCCGTGAGCTTTAATCCATGTTGGTTCGTTGATCCGCCAGTCACGCTGCCAATAGTATCTCTCGTCCTCGGCGTATCCTATGTCAACAAGACCCAGTACGAGTCGTCGGGCTCCCATTTGTTTGAACTTAAGCTTATGAACATTATCTTTCGTCAGAGCTTCATTGCCATTGTAAAAAGCGTCGACAATAAGGACGTCGTAATTAGTGTCTTGTAGAGCTCCAAGCCATTCACGCCGAGATTCGAATGATCGAGAATGCAAGGAAACTAGCATGTTGCGTGCTGCGCGCAGAGATTCGACATTAGCCGAATTTTCTGGAGAGGGGCGAGATACGGGAATATGACTAAATGTATCTGTGCTATCAAGGTCGATATGGGAAATGACATTAGCATTAATTGCAGCATCTAGCCCAGCCTTTGCCGTTTCTGCACTATGGCAGTGCTCGATGGAAAGGGCTTGAATGCCCATGTTCAACATTCCGCTTACTTCTGATTGAGGTACTCGAAGCGGTGCGCAGAACTGTCCGTTTAAAACGATACCATCTATCGCTTGTATGTAACGCCGCATAGGCATGTTCGCTGGAGTGATGGCGTCTGGGTTAATACGGATGTCTGGATCTCTCTTGACTTCTGCAAGATCATATTCACGTTGGCTCCAGTTCAATAGATCAAAACCGGGACGAGTCACGACGATGAAGTTGGGGTCGCGGCGTTGCGCGTATATAGCCAATTCTTCGACTATGTCGCGCATGTAGCCTCGATAGTTAGGAATCTCATCTAACGGGATATCAAGTACATCTAAATCACCAAGTATCATGCGCGTTTGGCTAAGGAGACCAGGTATGGTTCCGTCAGAAGTTCCCCTCTGACCTTGGGCAAAGGGAATTTCAAGGCTGTCTTCTCGCTGTTCAAGGGGCTCTGTTTCCTGGCCTTCAAGATTTTGACCAATACCGGGTGGGGGGGGCAATGGAGTGTCCTGGTCCTGACCCAGCGGCACCTCTTGGTCTTGGGCAAATGCGTATGAGATGGTCAAAAAGGCGACGCATGCCAAACATAGAGTAGTGTATATGAGTGTTAGAGGGGGCATACGCATCATGGTAAGCGCTCCGCTACAATATCCGCTAAAGCCAAACTGGGTGTCAGTCCGGTTAAGTCTATACCGTAAAGGGCAACGAAACCGTTAACACCATTGACATCTGACCCTCGAACGTCGAAATCTCGCTCAACGTCTTGCGGTCCTTGGAGTTTGGGCCTAATACCGCTGTAACCAGGCCTAAGTATTACTTCTGGCAGATCTAGCCAGCATTTACTTACGACATGATAGAAGAACTTATCGGCACGACTTTCATCAACACTGTAGTCTATAGAATTAACATACTCAATGTCAGGCCAAATCGACCTTACGAGCGGCTCAGGGTTAAAGTCCATATATGTATAAATATGTTGTCACAAATCCATGAACAAGCTCAGTGCGGTGGGTCATCCGACTGTGATTTTGTTCGGTAATGAGAAGGGCGGGACTGGAAAATCGACTCTCGCTATGCATCTTGCTGTTTTGTTGCTTAATCGAGGATTTATGGTTGCAACTGTAGATTTGGATTCACGGCAAGGTACATTCACTCGCTATACTGGAAACCGAGCGGCTTATGCGGCGCGCTACGGGGGCAATATCTTGCTTTCCACGCATCATATAGTGTCGCCATCCATGACCCCGGAAGAAGGGAAACTAGAGTTTAATAAAGTATTGGATGAACTCGCTGGATATGACATAGCGATCATCGACACCCCAGGACATGATAGCGCGTTGTCGCACTTTGCCCATTCGTATGCTGACGTAATAGTGACGCCTATCAATGATAGTCTCATAGATATTGATGTGTTGGGAGTAGTCGATCCAATCAAGCAGACTGTGCTGAGGCCTAGCCATTATGCTGAGCGAATTTGGAAAGCTAGACAGGAGAAGGCTAGAAGGTGTGGGAGTTCAATTGACTGGATTGTTGTCAGAAATCGTATGAGTCAACTGCATGCGCGCAATAAAAGATTCGTAGGAAGTTTACTGGATAACTTAGCTAAACGCATCGGTTTTCGTGTCGCAGACGGCATCGCAGAAAGGGTGATCTATAGAGAGCTTTTTCTGGATGGATTTACTGTTGAGGATATTGCTGCTTTGAATGAGCGTGGCAAATTATCGGTATCGCATATTGCGGCCCGTCAGGAACTGAGTTCGCTAGCTATGGCGCTTGGATTGCAAAGTAGGCTAGAGAAAGCTCATGGAAGTTTTGGAGGAAAGGTGGATCTAGAAGGAGGCACACGCATTGGCCCCTTCAAGTAAGGCACCTGTAAAAAGATCCGCAAGCGGTGATGTTGCTAATTTTCTAAAGAAAGCGACTAAGACACCTGTATTGGCTCGGGGCAGCAAAAAAGGCCGACTACTATTTGCAATGGATGCCACCGCTAGCCGCGGACCAACTTGGTTGCAAGCCATGGGAATTCAGACCGACATGTTTAAAGAGGCTTCGAGTGTTGGCGGTCTGGACGTGCAATTAGTATATTATCGTGGACTGATGGATTTCGGTGCCAGCCCGTGGCTCGACGATGCAATTCAAGTTGCGAGTCTCATGCGTAGCATCAGTGTTTTGGGTGGTCCTACTCAAATTGAGCGAGTTCTAAAGCATGCAGTCTCTGAATCTAAGCGCGGTAAGATTAATGCCGTAGTCTTCATTGGCGACGCAGTTGAAGAAATACCAGACCAAATTATGGGTGCTGCAGGAGAACTTGGTTTGCGCGGGGTTCCAGTCTTTGTGTTCCATGAAGGGGGTATAGAGCCTGCGGGTTCCATATTCAAACAGGTTGCCAGTCTAACGCGGGGAGCATATTCAAGCTTTGATGCTAGCAGTCCGCAGCAACTGCGAGATTTATTGAAAGCAGTTGCGGTATATGCGGCAGGTGGTAGAAAAGCGCTTGAGAATTATGGACGCGCGTCTGGCGAAGCAATACAGCGCCTCACCTATCAACTCAGCAGAAAGAATTAAATAATGACTGCTGTTTTATTGGGACTATTTGCGCTAGTGGCCGGTGTTCTGCTGTTGAAATGGTATGCAGATGCCGATGTAAAAACTTTAAAAAAATCTGTACGCTGGGCAGGCGTTTCCCTTCTAATCTTAATTATTCTGATTCTGGCGGCTACAGGCCGCCTTGGGGCTGCATTTGCAGTTTTTATTGGTTTCCTTGGCTGGGTATGGCGCGTCTTCAATATAATACAGATGGGACGGCAAATGGGAGGAATGTTCCATGGCTTTGGTTTCGGGCGCGGTCTGGGCGGAAATTCAGGAGATACCAAGACTTCTCAAGTTGAAAGTGAATTTCTAAGCATGCAACTTGATCATGAGACTGGATCAATGGATGGCCAGGTCTTGCATGGATCCTTCAAAGGTCGCCGCTTGTCAGATTTGAGCGTTAAAGAGCTGGATGCATTAATGCAAGAGGTAAAGCCAGATCTGGATTCTTTGAATTTGATGGAAGCTTTCCTAGACCGCATGCATCCAGAATATAGAGGTGAAGCAGATCGAAACAGTGATGGGGAGCATTCGGCAGCGACACGGTCTAACGTCATGTCTGATGATGAAGCTCGCAAGGTTTTGGGTGTTAGTGCAGCCGCTGACCATGGGGAAATCAAGGAGGCATACCGACGACTGATGTCTCAGCTTCATCCCGACCGAGGTGGTTCAGATTATTTGGCCGCTAAAGTGAATCAGGCTAAAGATACTCTCTCCAAACATTAGAGTATGTGTTAAGTTGGAGCGGGTTGTCACGCCTTGTCAGTCATGGCACAAATTGGTTTCTGGTCGTCCACGCCGGAAATCATTTTTGTTACTTTATGAGGCGTTTAATATAAGGACTCCATATGGCCCAGCCTGTGCGTAAGGCGGTATTTCCGGTTGCTGGTCGTGGAACCCGTTTTCTCCCCGCGACTAAAGTTATTCCTAAGGAAATGATCCCGATTGTGGATAAGCCAGTGATTCAATACGCAGTCGAAGAAGCACGTGCTGCTGGTATTGAACATTTCATTTTTGTGATATCTAACGGTAAAGAGGCTATCGCCTCGCATTTTGAAGAACACACTGAATTGGAACAGACCCTTGAGGCACTTGGCAAAACCGCCGAAGTTTCATTAGTACGTGATGTAACACTTCCACATGGATCACTTAATTCTGTAAAGCAGGAGGAACCGCTCGGTCTTGGCCACGCCGTATGGTGTGCTCGAGATTTAGTTGGTAATCAACCATTTGCCGTAATCCTTCCTGACGATATGGTGTTGTCTAAGACTCCTTGCCTCAAGCAAATTCTTGATATTTACGCGGATGTTGGAGGCCATGTGGTTGCAGTTGAAGATGTTTCACGGGACAAGACGAATAAATATGGGATTCTCGATGTGACGAAAGATATGGGGAATTTAGTCAGAGCGAGGGGTCTTGTAGAAAAGCCACTACCTGAAAACGCACCGTCTACATTGGCTATTATTGGTCGCTATGTGCTTGACCCAATGGTATTTGAGGTTTTGGGCAACCATAAACGTGGCACTGGTGACGAAATTCAGTTAACCGACGCGCTTAACAGCATGATCCAGAAGTTGCCGCTTCATGGATTGCGTTTTGAAGGGTTGCGTTACGATTGTGGTTCCCAAATTGGCTTTGTTGAGGCGAACGTCGCATTTGCGTTAGCTCACACAGAGATATCCGAAAGTATAAAACCACTACTTCGTAAACTACTCAATCACAAATAAGTTTCCTAGATGCAGAGGGCACGTAATGCGCATTGTAATGATCGGAGCCGGGTATGTTGGTTTGGTATCAGGAGCTTGTTTTGCTGAATTTGGTGTTAATGTTGTATGTGTCGATCGCGATGAAGATAAAATAGCTCGCTTAAATAATTTCGAAATACCAATCTATGAGCCTGGCCTTGATAATTTGGTGAAGAGCAATATCGAGGCTGGGCGATTAGTATTCACAACGGATTTAAAGGAAGCAGTGAAGGGTGCCGATGCTTTTTTTATCGCTGTTGGTACACCGAGTCGCCGAGGAGACGGATATGCGGACCTATCGCATGTGAATCGTACCGTAAAAGAGATTGCTGAGCACCTGACGAGGTATGCTGTTGTGGTAATCAAGTCCACTGTGCCGGTAGGAACGGGGCGGCAGGTGGAAAAGATGATTCGAAAATATCGACCGGAATTAGATTTCGATGTTGTATCTAATCCAGAGTTTTTACGAGAAGGTTCAGCAATTAATGACTTTATGCGACCAGATCGCATAATTATTGGTGCTGAATCTGAAAGGGCGCAGGAAGTTATGCGCCAGCTATATAGAGTTTTGTATCTAATAGAGACGCCAATTTTATTTACGTCGCTAGAGACTTCTGAACTTGTTAAATACGCAGCTAATGCATTTCTAGCGACGAAAATTAGTTTTATCAATGAAATTGCTGACCTTTGTGAAAAGGTGGGTGCTGATGTTCATGACGTGTCACGAGGAATAGGATTGGATGGGCGTATCGGGGAAAAGTTTCTTCATCCAGGTCCAGGATATGGTGGATCATGCTTTCCTAAAGATACCTTGGCACTTGTAAAAACCGCAGAAGAATATGGTTCACCGCTTCGTATTATCGAGACGGTTAACCAAGTTAATGATAAGCGCAAATCCCAAATGGCCAGCAGGGTTATTGACGCGTGTGGTGGTAATGTGAAGGGCAAAATTATTGCTGTTTTAGGCCTTACTTTTAAGCCTAATACAGATGACATGCGAGAAGCGGCCAGCTTATCTATTATTCCCGCATTGCAAAACTCTGGTGCTTCGATTCGTGCTTTTGATCCGCAGGGGATGGGGGAAGCTAAAAAATTATTGTCTGGTGTAGCTTTCAGCAATGATGCCTACGGTACTATGGAAGGGGCTGACGCTGTTGTTTTACTGACCGAATGGAATCAGTTTCGCAATCTTGATCTGGACCGTATGACAAAGCTTCTGAGAAACCCTACCATCGTCGATCTGCGAAATATTTATTCACCAAGCTATATGAAATCTGCTGGTTTTAATTATAGCTGTATCGGGCGGCCATAAGAATAAAGTATACAATAGCTTATGAAATTTTCACATGAGTTTCACCCGAGTGTATTACGCGAATATGATATACGCGGCATTGTTGGTGAGACGCTCTCAGTGAGCGATGCAAGTGCTATAGGCCATTTGTTTGGTACAATAGTCCGCCGTAATGGTGGCTCGCGTGTATGCGTTGGGTATGATGGCCGTCTGAGCTCACCAGCTATGGAGGCTGCGTTAATCGATGGCCTATTAGAGTCAGGTATTAATGTTGATCGTATTGGGCGCGTCCCTACGCCTATGTTGTACTATGCAGTATTCGCAACAGTTGCGGATGGTGGCATTATGATTACTGGTTCCCACAACCCACCTAGTCATAATGGATTCAAAATGATGGTGGGTAAGAAACCGTTCTTTGGTGCAGATATCAAAAAATTAGCCTTACTGGCTAAGCTTGGCGACGTTGAGACTGGGAAGGGGATAGTTAAGGATAAATATATATTTCCTCAGTATATTCAAAGGATAAGGCAAGCTTTTCAAGGCCAAAAAATTCTCTCGGCAGTTTGGGATCCTGGCAATGGTTCTGGGGGCGAAGCTGTAAGGGAATTGGTGAAGAACCTACCGGGGCGTCATATCGTAATTAATGGGGATATAGACGGATCATTTCCGGCTCACCACCCAGACCCAACAGTCTCGAAGAACCTTGAGCAGCTTATAACGCGTGTAAAAGTGGAAAAAGCCGATGTTGGTTTTGCCTTTGATGGTGACGCAGACCGTATTGGTATTGTTGATGGCCAAGGCCGTATTCTCTGCGGTGACCAGATAATGCAGGTTTTAGCTGAGGATGTTTTGAAGGAGTACCCTGGTGCACCAATTATCGTTGACGTCAAGACAAGTCAGGCCTTCTTCGATGAAGTGTCGCGTATGGGTGGAAGGCCGGTTATGTGGAAAACCGGGCATTCACTTATTAAAAACAAAATGGCTGAATTGGAGGCCCCCCTTGCAGGAGAGATGAGTGGGCATATTTTTTATGCCGACAAATATTATGGTTTTGACGATGCAATTTATGTAGCCATAAGGTTCTTGAGTATCATGGCTTCTTCGGAAAACTTTGATTTGATTGAACGCTATAATCGTTTTCCTGTAATGATAAATACACCAGAGATGCGCTTTCCATGTGCTGATGAGCGCAAATTTTCCGTAATCGAAGAAGTGAAAAAACGTTTACAGAAATCAGAATCTAGCATTAACGATATCGATGGGGTTAGAGTTTCTAAGAATGGTGGATGGTGGCTATTACGTGCATCAAATACTCAAGCAGTTTTAGTGGCACGCGCTGAAGCTGATACAGCTGCTAATCTAGAAATTTTAAGAGAAGAAATTGCAGCTCAGCTTAAGGCGAGTGGTATTGATTTTCCAGTAGA
>PASS01000035.1 GCA_002712165.1 Fidelibacterota bacterium | reverse complement strand
TTATTATGCCCGATATTACCGGCGATGCCCTAGACAGAGTTTGCACGATTCAAGCCAAGAATCGTGGAATGCCGCACAACTTCATTGTCCGAATGTACGAGGTTGCGCGGAAATTGACCGGCGGGCGGCCAATCTCCACCGTCGCAGCTGAAAAGTTGATAGAAAACGTCGGCAAAGGCGACGTAGTCTTGTTACTAACCGGGGCTGGCTTGAAACCAATTTTACCCGAAGGTGAGAGCGACGGGCCGCCCGGAGCCGCGGCACTGGCTCGGGTCCTCTACAAAGGATTAGGTGCAGTCCCAGTTTATGTTCTTGAGAGGCATCACGCCCGCCCCGTGATCGCCTCAAGCCAATCTATTGGGCTAATGGTCAAAGAGTTCCACGAAGCCAAAGATCACAAACTTGGCTCTGCCATCGAATATGCACCGCCTCAGCAAAATGGTGTTTCCGACTGGGTGAATGATGTCTTGAAGCGATACCAACCAAAAGCCATTATTTGCACCGAACGCATTGGCCCGGGCAAAAATGGCATACTTCACAGTTCAACAGCCATGGCACTCCAGGACTTCGATCCAACCCCAGGGGCCGTCGTAGATACTGCGCCTTTAGTTGAAGAAGCGAAAAGACGCGGCATTCTAACAATTGGAATCGGCGATGCTGGCAACGAAATCGGTTTTGGTGCGATCTATGACACAGTGGTCGAACTCATGCCCAAAGGTGAAGTGATGGCGACTACAGTCGCCACGGATATCGTATTCCCTGTGATGATGTCGAATTGGGGGTGTTACGGAATCGAAGCTGCACTTGCTTTTTTACTAAAGAAACCGGAATTAATGCATACCCCAGCGCAAGAAGGGCGCATGATCCGTGACTGTCTCAATGCGGGCGGTCTCGAAGCATCCTATTGTACAACTAATTTTATAGTTGACGGATTAGAGGGCGAGACCTCAATGGCTGCCGTACAATTCTTAGGAAACATTATTCGTAAAAATCTCGAGCCCATGACAAGAGGGCTCGCTCATTAAGCTTTCTATCTGTATTAATTTTATCGGAGTCAATTTTCATGCCTGATATCACTGGCGAAGCAATTGATAAAATTTGCACGATCGAAGCGAAGAACCGTGGAATGCCAACCAACATACTAGCGCCGATGTATGAAGCAGCGCGCAAATTGACAGGTGGCCGACCAATTTCGATGGTTGCTGCAGAAAAATTATTGGGAGCTATTGGCAAGGGTGACACGGTTTTAGTTCTGACTGGTGCCGGTTTAAAACCCATTTTACCTGAGGGGGAAAACGATGGCCCCCCGGGAGCAGCTGCAATTGCCAGGGCGCTTTATCGAGGGTTGGGCGCAGTACCGATCTACATTCTTGAAAAGCATCATGCAGGGCCCGTCGTTGCCTCTAGCCATTCCCTCGGCTTGATGGTGAAAGAGTTTTCTGAAGCCAAGGATTATCACTTGGGAGCAGCTATGGAATACGCGCCGCCGCAGCAAGACGGTGTAGAGAGCTGGGTTAAAGATGTGCTCGAACGCTTCAACCCAAAAGCAATTATTGCAACTGAAAGAATTGGTCCTGGAAAAAGTGGGAAACTCCACAGCGCAACGGGTATGCCATTGAGTGATTTCGACCCCACCCCCGGCGCTGTTGTGGATATTGCTCCACTGGTCGAAGAAGCCAACAAGCGCGGCATTCTAACTATAGGCATAGGCGATCATGGTAATGAAATCGGTTTCGGTGCGATCTACGACACAGTGGCCGAAACTATGCCAAAAGGTGATGTCCTAGCAACCACAACTGCTACCGAAATTATTTTCCCGGTGATGATGTCCAATTGGGGATGCTACGGCATAGAAGCCGCCCTTGCCTTTTTGTTAAAAAAACCAGAATTGATGCACACACCCGCAGAGGAAGAGCGAATGCTCCGCGATTGCCTTGCGGCGGGCGGCCTTGAGGCTATGTACTGCTCGACAGGTTTTCTTGTCGACGGGTTGGAGGGCGAAACCTCTATGGCATGCATACAATTTCTTGGAAATATTGTGCGCAAAAATCTCGAGGCACCCACAAGAGGGGTTGCTCACTAAATGTTTAGGGGCGTTGAAAATTGTTAGCGGCCTCTAATTGTCCGTCGCCCCAAAACAGTTATTTGCCGTTAATTATGGATTGGGGCCATCCAAATATACCTTAATGACCGCTCCTTTGGTGTTATCGCCTAATAAGTATCGCTATTAATTCTGAGTAAGCCAATTCTAGATCGCGATGATTATTTCTCAGGTATTTCAATCATCTCCCCGGGCAGCGAGGGTGTGTTGACAGGAAGACGTATTGCGCGTGTTGCTTGCTCGAAGCTATATCCAAGTGCCAAAATTTTGGGTTCGCCAAACGCCGTTCCCAGGAAAGAAACCGTAACCGGTAGATCGTCGGTCGTGAACCCCGCCGGCACGACCAATTCTGGAAAGCCTGTGAGGTTCCCAACAACAGTCGTAGAAATACCACCACCCCCAGATGACAATGAAGAAGTCGCGATTTGTAACTGCCGGCGCAGGGCTGTTGGATAAACGAGTGCATCGAGATTATCCTTGACAAGAATTCCATTGATCAGTGAAACGGTCATGGGCATGCCATAATCGTGAGCAGCGATGTAGCCAGGATCGGTCAGCGTGCCACTTGCATTTTCGACATTGAAGAAGTTCCAACGATATGGATTTGGGCCTGCGCCGTTCTCTCCTAAGCTGGTGTACTCATAAGAACGCTCAATAAGTTCGTCCAAAGTCTTTGGGTACTTGGCGTCTGTCGTTGCAAGATAATCGGCGATCTGTACTTTAAATTCAGGCGGATATATAGACCAGAGCATGTCTGAAGCCGACGCCAAGAACCACTTTGGATATCGTACGTCAACGAGCGTGGCACCCGCCCTTTCCATAGCTTTTAGCGCTGCTTGGAAAACCCAGTCAACGTCCGGGTCGAAACCCGCAAAATCCCTGACAACACCTAGGCGCGCTCCTTTCAATGCATCCGCGTCTAAGAACTGAGTATAGTCGGTATGGAATTTGCCTTTGCTCTTATTTGTATATGGATCGGCTGGATCAATGCCGGACATAACACCAAGGGACACCGCCGTGTCATAAACGCTACGTGTCATCGGCCCGCCCATATCGAGACTGAGGGCAAGCGGTATAATACCGTCATGACTAAGCAAACCGTGGGTCGGCTTCAAGCCGACAATTCCGTTAATGGTTGAAGGACCGCGGATTGAACCGCCCGTGTCTGTTCCCAACCCAATTGGCGCATACCCCGCCGCAATACCTACGCCCGTGCCCCCTGACGAACCGCCCGGCGTACGAGTCAAGTCGTGCGGGTTCAAGGATTGGCCACCGAGAGAGCTTTGGTATCCATTGGCGAATTCGCCAAGATTTACTTTTGCAAGAATTATGGCGCCACCTTCGCGCAGCTTTTTTACCATGAAAGCGTCATCTGGAGCTATCGAACCTTCCAAAAGGATAGATCCTCCCGTCGTTGGCATATCAAAAGTGTCATAATTATCTTTCAAAATCACAGGAATGCCATGCACAGGCGAACGAGGCCCTTTTGTTTTGCGCTCCACATCAAGCGCTCGTGCAATCTCAAGTGCTTTTGGATTCAGTGATATTATGGCGTTCAGATTTGGCCCTTGATCATCGAATGCTTGAATGCGCTGAAGACAAAGCTCGACAAGCCTCTCAGCTGTTAGCGCTCCCCCATCAAACGCCGCATTGAGTTCAGAAATCGTCGCTTGTGTAAAATTAATCTCTTTAGCCGAGACTATTGGCGCCAACACAAACAAGGTGCCCACTACGGAGAATAAGATCGCTATTTGAGATGCTGCGTATCTCATTATAACCAGCCTCCTTCAATTAAAAATCGCCCTAAGCAATCACACTTTTTGCCCCAAATACATTCGATAATTTTTAGGCCAATTATATGAAATATTATTGGTGGGCGCAGTAGGGCTCGAACCTACGACCCGCTGATTAAGAGTCAGCTGCTCTGCCAACTGAGCTATGCGCCCTTATGGGTAGCCATGTTATAGATTAGCTTCGGAAGGGGCGTCTTTATAGAATCTATACGTTCCCGTAGCAAGTAAGTGACGGTAATACTAGGGGAAAAATCAGGTCTAGTAAGCATGCCAGCGAAACACCAAAAGAAAATCGACTCAATCACCAAAACCGCCGCGCAAACCCATTTGAACATCTCGATGAACATGCATGTTCATAAGTAATCCCATGGAAAACATCAGCATTAGAAGCGACGTACCGCCATACGAAATGAGCGGTAACGTCATACCAACGACGGGGATCAATCCCATTACCATGGCGATATTTATAAAAAAATATAGAAAAAAACTAGTGGTCAGGCCAATGGCAACAAGGCGTCCAAACTGGTGTCGGCAACGAAATGCAATGGCATAACCGTAAACAAGAATCACAACATATAATGATAGCAGCACAAGCCCACCAATCATGCCCAGCTCTTCAGCCAACATTGTAAAAATAAAATCAGTTTGGTGTTCAGGTAGAAAGTTTAAATGGCTTTGTGTCCCTTCCATAAAGCCCTTGCCAAAAAGGCCACCGGATCCCAGTGCGATTTGCGACTGAAGAATGTGGTAGCCCGTTCCAAGTGGATCTTGCTCCGGATTAAGAAAGGTCAAAACGCGATTTTTTTGATAGTCGCGTAGCAGACTCCACACAATCGGTATGGACCCTAGGCCAGCCAAACCGATGACTGCAAATTTCCAAATCCGAACCCCGACCATAAAAAGTAGGGCTGCTGAACTCATAAGAATAACGAGCGCAGTGCCAAGGTCTGGTTGTAGATAAATCAAAAACACCGGACTGATTATCAGCATGACCGGCGCCACAAGCGTCATCGGTTGCCCTATTTCATCCAATCCAAATCCGTGAAAATAGCGTGCTAATGCCAGTATTAGGGCGGGTTTCATTAACTCGGATGGCTGTAAGTTAAAAAGGCCAAGGTCAATCCAACGTTGCGCACCACCGCCAACAAAGCCCTTAATCTCCACACCGATAAGAAGTGCAAGTACAACAAAATAAAAAATGTAGGCATATTTGAGTATTATACGCACATCAATAATTGTCACCGCCAGGAGAATTCCAAGACCAATGAAAAACCGAACCGACTGTGATGCTGCCCAAGGCTCTAGGCTACCGTTAGCCGCCGAATACAGCATGGCGAATCCAAGGGTAAAAATACAGAAAATCCAGAAAATAAGGGACCAACTCATTTGCAATAATTTTTCTGTCGCTGTCATATCGCCACGCCGCAAGCGTGCGGAAAGAAAACCGAGTTCACTCATGTGCGATCTCAGCTGCTGATGCAATTTTATTTTCGTCTACGCGTGGGCGACGAGATGGATCAAGGCGCAAGGCCTCCTCCATAATATCTCGCGCTATTGGCGCTGCAATCGTACCTCCACCACCTAAAGCATGTTGCACAACAACAGCAATTGCATAACGCGGTTGATGTGATGGGGCGTATGCGACAAAGAGCGCATTGTCGCGGAGATGCCACGGGCGATCCTCAGGCTTTCTCTTTCCCGCCTCTCTCTCTGCAGCGCTAATATGGTATACCTGAGTGGTGCCTGTCTTCCCGCTAAGTTTCCAATTCTTCATTTCCGGATCTTCAAGACGAAGTCGGCCAAAAGATGCTGCTGTCGTTGCGCCTACCGGCCCATTTACCACGTCGTACATTCCCTGCTTCACTATATCGAGGTGTTGAGCATCAATACCCAAAGACTCAAGACCTACGCCTCTTTTTTTGACTGCTTCTGAGCTATTTTTCATCTGTGGTGCAGAAAGAACCAATTGTGGTTGAACCGCAAATCCACCGTTAGCGATTCGCGACGTAAATGTCGCTAACTGAATTGGTGTGACCAATACATCACCTTGGCCTATACCTACATTCAAATCATCGCCGGGCATCCAGGGCTCGCCACGAGCTGCCATCTTCCAGGCCTCTGTGGGAATAAGGCCGCGTTGTTCACCAGGCAAGTTAATACCCGAGAGCTGACCCAACCCCATGCGGGTTGCCATGTCAGCAATTTTATCTACACCTAGCCTGCGCGCAACCTCGTAGAAATAAACATCACAGGAGACAGAGATTGCCCGTACCATATTCACGCTACCGTGAACCTTATGACAGCGCTTTACATAACGGCCGAGAGCATAACTTCCATTACAGTGCACTGTCTGGTCCCGAGAGATAACGCCGTGCTCCAAGGCAGCCAATGCCACTATCATCTTGAATGTAGAGCCTGGTGAAAATTGTCCCGCTATCGTTTTATTTACCAATGGTTTGTGATTATTAGTAGAAATCGCCTCCCATTCTTCTACCGTCAATCCCCGAGCAAATGCGTTTACATCAAAGCTTGGATTAGAGACCATAGCTAATAAATCACCGGTGTGAACATCCATCAGAACAACTGCCGCGCTTTCAGCATCCAATCTATTCGCCGCAAAGTTTTGCAGACGTTCATCTATGGTCAAGGCTATGTCCGCCCCAGGGTTCCCCTCTTTTCTTTCAAGCTCTCGGATGACCCGGCCGTAAGCATTGACTTCTACCTGACTGGTGCCACCGGTACCACGCAAGTCGATATCATAAACCTTCTCGATACCATCTTTACCGATTCGAAATCCTGGTAATTGCAAAAGCGGGTCGCCCGTCAGGTCACTTTCATCAACAGATGCAACATAACCAAGAAGCTGCGCCGCCATTTTTCCACGAGGATAAAACCGCGTCTGCGCCTCATCGATCACAACGCCGGGCAAATCTGGCGCGTTAACTTGAATACGTGTCATCTCATCCCAAGTCAGGTTTTCCTTCACTGTTATCGGTACAAATCCTCGTCTGCGGCCGACCTCTTTTTTTATTCTTTTATGATCGTTCACAGAAATTTCTACAAGTTGCCCAAGCGCACGTAATGTATCATCCATTTCTTGTACTTGCTCCGGCACCACCAAAGCCCTGAATTGTTGCTTATTGATGGCTAAGGGTTCGCCAAAGCGATCAACAATGCGGCCACGTGGTGGGGGTATGAGCTGGATATTTATTCTATTGTCTTCGGCTAACATGCGATAACGGTCAGCTTGAACAACCTGCAAGTAATACATTCGACCAACTAGAACAGCGACTAGCGCAGCTTGAGCGCCTCCAAGAACAACGGCACGCCGATTGAACATTTTCGTCCAGTCACCATCACGTGTAATCATCATGATTTTGCGCTCATCATTGATCGGCAAGAAATTTCATATGGATTTTTGCAAGCACCCAAGACACCAATGGGTAAATAGCTACGCTCAGTAAATATACCGGAACGAGGCTCTTAATGGGAGTAAATCCGCCAGGAGAAATAAAACCAACACACAACCAGCGAATTATGCATGCCCCGACCGCCACAACTGCAAAAGCCATCCAGGTAATGGCAAACGGTTTAGGGTTAAAAAATTTTTGCTGACGAACAACAAACCACTGACAAAGTAACAACACCAGAGCACCTGAACCCAACGGCGTACCCATCAAAATGTCTTCAAAAATGCCTATACCAAATATGGTCGCATAACCCAATAAATCAGCTCTGTATATCGACCAAAAATAAACACATATCAAAGTGAACATAGGCGTTACATCAAACAGACCAGGCGCATAAGTAGGTGTCATAGCAAACAACATCAATAGTAACGTCAGTCCGAAGGGAACAGCGCGGCGTGCAACTCCATCCATATATTGAAGAAGCGTGAGATGCATGGCTTTCCTATTTACCGTTCAACGCAGAAGGATTTAGTATGCCCGAGAGGCCGTAATCAACAATACGAACGTATTGAAGCTTATCTTGTGCGGCGTAGGGTTCGACTTCAATAACACTGTCCTCAACCTTCACCACCTGTCCTATAGGTAAGCCAGGCGGAAAAGCCTTAGCAGCACCAGATGTCACCACCTTATCGCCTGGCACTACACCTGTAGTATTGCTTAAAAAAATTAACCGCGGACGACCGCTATTATCGCCGGCTAAAATGGCTCGTTGTTCAGAATTCCCAACATACACGGGTATGCGAGAGTTGATATCCGAGATTAACAAAATGCGTGATGAATTTTTTCCTGCCAACATAACACGTCCAACAAGGCCATTACCGCTTACGACAGTTTGTCCTTTCTGCACACCATCAGTGTGGCCTGCCAAAACAATGATGGATAGTGCAAACGCACCGCCGGTATCAGCAACTACACGTCCTGTGACAAATGATTCTGCAGAGTCGGGAACAAGCGCTAGAAGCGAGCGTAAGGATTTGTTTTCCGATTCGAGTTTTTGGGCAACAGACTGCCATTGTAGTAAGCGCTCATTCGCCTCACGTAGCTCCGCATTCTTATCACGAATACCTGCGAGCTCTCGAATATTCCCAACGACACTTGAAACTGCTGCTGCAGGTTCAGACATTATTCTAAGGACGGGCGCAACCGCATCGGTCACCGCCACACGCGCTTGTTCAACAAAAACCGTATCAGCCTTACCGACCAGCATCAGAGCAAAAGTCAATATTACAAGCGACAAAAATGCAAACCGCTGTAAAAGCGATTTGAACGTTCCGATGCGGGAAATTTGTCCCGTCGATTGCCGCACACCGATTCTCCGCTATTAAATTAACAATCTATTCTACCACCACACCATTTAAGATACGGCTAATACATTGAGGTCAGGACGTTCTTTAGCGCCTTCATTTCTTCCAACGCCTTGCCGGTGCCCATAACAACACACGTTAAGGGATCATCGGCGATAGATACGGGCAAGCCAGTCGCATGACGCAGAACAAAATCTAAGTTGTGCAGTATGGCGCCGCCGCCAGTTAGCACGATACCCTTATCAACTATATCTGCCGCAAGCTCTGGCGCTGTATGTTCTAAAGCTACCTTTACTGCGTCGATAATTGCAGTAACCGGCTCGGCTAGAGCCTCAGCAATCTGGCGTTGGCTGATAACAATCTCCTTGGGCACCCCATTCATGAGATCTCGGCCCTTGATCTCCATTGTCTCACCATCGCCTGTTTCTGGTGGGCACGCACATCCAATTTCTTTTTTGATTCGCTCAGCCGAGCTTTCACCTACCAGTAGATTATGATGGCGACGAATATAGTTAATAATGGCCTCATCCATCATATCGCCGCCGACGCGAACAGATCGGGCATAAACGATACCGCCAAGAGACAACACGGCCACTTCGGTTGTACCGCCACCTATATCCACGACCATGCTGCCTGTTGGCTCTGTGACAGGCAGTCCCGAACCTATCGCCGCAGCCATAGGTTCCTCAATTAAGTAAACCTTCCTCGCCCCTGCAGCCTCCGCTGATTCTTGAATCGCACGACGCTCTACTGCAGTAGAGCCTGATGGCACACATACAATCACCAATGGGCTTGCGAAACTTCGCCTGTTATGAACTTTGCGAATGAAGTGTTTAATCATTTCTTCTGACACTTCAAAGTCAGCAATAACGCCATCCCTGAGTGGCCGAATAGCTTGGATATTACCCGGCGTACGTCCGAGCATAAGCTTGGCCTCGTTGCCAACGGCTAAAACCTGTTTTCTTCCTTTAACTTCCGCTAGGGCAACTACCGAAGGCTCGTCAAGCACGATGCCACGATTTTTCACGTAGACCAGCGTATTCGCCGTCCCGAGATCAATAGCCATGTCGGCCGATAACCACCCCGTCAATCTGGAGAACATGCTGACCTATTCACCCCCGAATGAGAAATCACAAAACATAACATCATAGCTTTCATGGTTTTTCTCACGGCTGAGATCAAAAGGTGTGGCCCGTGCACAACCTGAATTGAACTCTCAACTAAACACCCGTCACTCGACAGAATCGCGCTTAAGGGGTAGGTGATAGCCCCATGTCCGTAAGACGCAGCGTGAACCACAGAGAGCACCTTCTC
Source organism: Fidelibacterota bacterium (assembly GCA_002712165.1). Lineage (GTDB taxonomy): Bacteria > Pseudomonadota > Alphaproteobacteria > Rhodospirillales > Rhodospirillaceae > UBA11612. The sequence continues at coordinate 73,242 of PASS01000035.1, read as the reverse complement.
TCAAACGCCGCTTTTCAAAATAAACCAACGACTTATATCATAAAGTTATATTTTGTACACGGCTGCGTAATGCCAACCATATCGACTTCTTCGAATGCATCACTACCGATTCGGTGTTTTGGAACTGAGCTTATTAGACAAGCTAATTGGAATGGAGTTTATCAAGGCATCCGCACGCCCTAAGACGTCACTAGTCTCGTATGAGCAATGTAACCAGAATACAGCGGGTATATCCATGGGCTACTAGGAACTTACCTTACTTATGGCACCATCCTCATAAATTAGCGGTCCTCAAAACCGTTAGAACAAAGCGCTGGCCAACCCCAATCCGCAAACTCTTTTTGAAAAAGCTGTGCTCCTCGACAATAACTCTAGTTTATCGGGCTTTTACTTCTAGCCTAAGACACTGGAACAGCAGTTTATGTATTTAAAAACACCGAAGCCTTGAGGTGTGGGATGGTTAGGTAAAAACAGCACGACGAATATTTGGTAATATTTCTTCCTTAATATTCTCAGAATATTTCATTTTTATCATACAATTTGTACTAAAATTGTTTTTAAACCATGTAACCTGGCGCTTCGCAAAATGCCGCGTCGCGGTCTGTGCGGCTGCCATTGCGTCATTCAAGCTCATCTCACCAGACAGGTGGCTAGCAAGTTCCCTTGCGCCAAGCATTTTCATAATAGGCATGTCCAACGCTCCCTCAGATTCCAAAAACACCCTTAACTCTTCAACAGCTCCCTTTCCCACCATCTCAAGAAACCGATCATCGCAAGCTCGGTACAATACCTCACGCTGAGGCATTATCACGACGGAATGGTATTTGGCTTTTACAGGCGGAGATGCTGGAGTGGCCTGCCAGTTGCTCAATGGCATTTCTGTAGCCTCAGCAACCTCCCAAGCCCGGATCATTCGATGAGTATCACTGGGTGATATGCGCTGGGCTATCACTGGATCGCGCTTTTTTAGCCGTTCGTAAAATGCCGCATGGCCGATATCATCCAATATGGCAACTGCAGCAGCACGAACCTCCCTAGGCACAGGTGGAATATCTACCAGTCCTTCCATAAGTGCCCTTAGATACAAGCCTGTACCACCAACTACTATAGGTATTTTCCCTCTATTCACGGTATCACTTATTTCTCGCGCAGCTTTGTCAGCCCATTCAACAGCCGAGCTAGTATCCTTAGGGCCAAGATCGCCGAAAAGCTTATGCTGTATCCCCGTCATATCGCACAAAGTCGGCCGCGCCGAGAGTATTGGAAGGTCTCTATACTGCTGCTGACTATCGGCATTGATAACAATACCATCCATGGCTCGCGCAATTTCAACTGCTAGACGAGACTTGCCGACCGCTGTGGGGCCGGCGACAACAATTACACTTGGCACACCACTCAAAGTGGGGTCAGTCGAGGACGTGGCTAACAAGACCATCCGCCAGCTTTGGCTCAAACCACGTAGATTTTGGTGGCATCACCCCACCCGCATCAGCGACTGCGATAAGCTGCTCCATACTCGTTGGGAACAGTACAAAAGCACCTTTCATTTCCCCCGAATTAACGCGCCGCTCTAGTTCACCCAGACCACGTATACCGCCAACAAAATCTATTCGCTTATCCCGGCGGGGATCGCTGATCTTTAGAATAGGATTAATCAGATTATTTTGTAGTAAGTTGACATCAAGCCGAGCAACAGGATCATCCTTTGGAATAAATTGAGGCCGGACTTCGAGCTGGTACCACTTTCCGGCCAGGTACATGCCAAAGCAACCCGGGCCATTCGGCACTACCTGCGTACCCGACTCTTTCACTTTGAAGTATTCTCTTACCTTGGCCAGAAAATCAGCATCTGTCAGACCCCCAAGATCACGAATCACACGGTTATAGTCGAGGATATTTGTTTGATCGTGAGCGAATGCTACCGTGAGAAAATACTCATGACTGTCTGTTTGAGGTTGGCTGTTGCGCCGTGCCGCCGCTACTCGTGAAGCAGCCGCTGAACGATGGTGACCATCAGCAATGTAAAGTGCATCCATATTATCAATCAGCTTTGTCAGGTGTTCGATCGCGGAAGGGTCGTTCATAATCCACATTGTATGAATAATGCCGTCACTAGCGGTTACCTCGCATAACGGAGCGCCAGATGCGACCCCATCGATAAGGTTCTGAATATTTTTATTCGCCTTGTAAGCAAGGAGAACCGGTCCTGTCTGCGCATTAAGCGCATCAATTTGTCGAACTCGGTCATCTTCTTTTTCAGGCCGGGTGTGCTCATGCTTGCGAACACGGTTAGTATCGTAAGCTAAAACAGAGGTGACGGCGACAATTCCTGTTTGGGTGTGTTCGCCCATACGCAACCGATAGATGTAATAAACCGGGCCCTCCTCACGGATAAGAATGCCATCTGCCAAAAGCTTAGCAAGATTCTCCGCACCCTTGGCATAAACCTCCGGGGCAAAGGGGCTGGTCTCTGGTGGAAGATCGATCTCCGGCTTTGATATATGTAAAAAACTGTAGGGTTTTCCAATGACACTTTTACGAGCTTCTTCGGTATTCAGAACGTCATAAGGCGGAGCTAGAACATCGGCAGCTTTTTCCGGCACAGGCCGAAGGCCTCTAAACGGTCGGATAAGCAAATTCATGGGCCGTCTCCGGGCTATTGGGTTTTAATGCACTAAGTTTTTACCAACCTCAGAGCAAACAACAACGAGGCCATAATATGTGGCACCGATTACGTCTATAGCCTTTAGCGCCCAGAGAGGAGTAAGCACCGATAAAAACTATTAGCGAAGAGTTAGGGTTTAGTCTTCACAGTTGTCCAAGATAAAACGATTCAAGAGCCTCACGCCAAAGCCGGTGCTCCCAGGTTCGGATAATATAGTCCCTTTTTCGTTCCAAACTACACCCGCGATATCTAAATGAGCCCAACGCGTATTTTTTACGAATCGTTGCAGAAACTGTGCCGCAGTAATACTGCCAGCTTTTGGGCCACCAATATTTTTCATGTCCGCAATGAGGGACCGAAGCTCTTTGTCGTATTCTTCTCCCATAGGGAACCGCCACAGCCTCTCCTCGACATGTTGGCCTGCCGCAGTCAATTGTGTAGCCAGATCATCATCATTTGCAAAAAGGCCAGCGTAGTGATTGGACAATGCGGCTATAACCGCTCCAGTTAAGGTTGCTAGGTCGATCATAGTATGCGGTTTGAACCGCTCTTGCGCATACCATAAAACGTCAGCAAGCACGAGTCGCCCTTCAGCGTCTGTATTCTGCACCTCTATAGTTTGACCGGACATAGACGTAACCACGTCACCGGGACGTTGCGCAGCGCCGTCGGGCATATTTTCAACAAGGCCACAAAGGCCTACCACATTAGCTTTCGCCTTGCGCTTAGCCAAGGCACGCATTAGGCCAGCAACAACACCCGCGCCACCCATATCCCACTTCATGTCCCACATACCACCCGGTGGCTTCAGGCTTATGCCACCAGTATCGAAACATACCCCCTTACCCACCACAACTATAGGAGGAGTCTTTTTATTCTTGGCTCCATCCCAACGCATGACGACAAGCTGGGACTCCCTTACAGAGCCATCACCAACACCAAGCAAAGCACCCATACCTAGTTTGCGCATTGCAGTTTCGCCCAGGATTTCAACTTTCACCCCATCTTTCTCCAAGTCTTTGGTGCGAGCAGAGAATGAAGCAGGATAAATGATATTGGCGGGCTCCGAGGTTAGATCACGAGTGAAAAATATACCCTCGGCGACCGGCCTAATGGATGCAAAACTCGCCTTTGCGGTAGCTGGCTCGTCACATTGAATCACTAATGATCTTAATTTAGGCTTTTCGCTCTTATCTTCTTTTGTTCTATATTTGTTGAAACGATAGGATCTAAGCTGAACTCCACCTGCAATATGAGAAGCTACCACGCCTGCGCTAATGCCCACTGAAAACGGAACATCTAAAACAATCGTAGCCAAGGGCTCTCTCGCGATGATCTTATAGGCGATAGCACCAATACGCTCAGCGGCTGTTTCTCTCAAATCTCTAACATCGCCAAGCCCAATAAGAACAACCTTATCCAGTCGTGTTCCAACAGGCGCGAGAACTACTAAAGATTTCTCTTTTTCACCCTTAAATGACGCAGATTTCATGGCACGGCTGAGTGAACCGCGAGTACGCTTATCAAACTTGGAGGCTGCTGGTCCCAGCTTTCCCCCATTAGGTACGCCATAGATAACCGTGCCTTTGGATAGAACAGAGATTTTTGCAAAAGATATTTTCATGACGTTCCCTTAGCGAGAATTACCGGGGTACAAAGGATATAGGGATAGGGTATGTAGGCTGGACGTGAGAATCAACACTCAACAACCATCGGGCACGGCCTAGACAAAAAGCCGGCGCACGTTATGTTTCAACGACAGATCTTAAACGAGGGCGAAGCAATGGGAAAATTTGGCGTCGGTCAATCCATTCGGCGGGTTGAAGACCAACGGTTTCTGACTGGTAAAGGACGATATACAGATGACATATCGGTACCAGGCCAAACCTATCTTTATATACTGAGATCAACGCATGCTCACGCCGACATATCAGCTCTAGATGTATCGCAAGCCAAAAAGGCACCCGGTGTAGTTGGTATTCTTATAGCTGCCGATCTAAACGCGATGAAAATCGGCCCCATCCCCGTGGATATTGTTCCGCCCGATCAGGATGGCAATACTCCCAAACCCCCGACGCGGCCGGTTTTAGCCGAAAACCGCGTTCGCTATGTTGGCGAGCCAGTCGCAGCGATTATTGCTGAAACTATCTCACAAGCCAAAGATGCAGCTGAGCTCATAGAGGTCGAATACAACGATTTAGTGCCCGTATCCTTACCTGCAGAAGCGGTTAAAAATGGTGCGCCAGTTCTGCATCCTGAGGCGCCAGGTAATGTCCTTGTCCACTGGCATCTGGGTGATAAAACAAAAACCGAAAAAGTCTTTGAGAAAGCCGAAAAGATTGTTTCTATTAATTTGATAAATCAACGCATTGTGCCAACAGCCATCGAGCCGAGAAGCGCTATAGCCCAATACGACCCAACTACCGAACGCTTCACACTGACACAAGGATGTCAAAATACTCACAAGCTAAAAGGATGGGCGGCACAGACTTTAGGTGTGCAAGAGCAAAAAATCCGCGTCCTGTGCGATGATGTGGGTGGGGGCTTCGGTATGCGTTATTTCTTCTTCAACGAGCCTGCCTTGTGCCTGGTTGCATCCAAGGCTTTTGGCAAACTTGTCAAGTGGACTGCTGACCGTTCCGAGAGTTTCCTTGCGGATGGTCACGGCCGCGATCAGGTCAACAAAGCAGAACTAGCAATGGACAAAGATGGCACATTCCGTGGCATTCGAGTTTCATCTCTAGGCAATGTGGGCGCCTATCTTTCTCAATTTGGTGCCTTTGTTCCGACAATGGCTGGCTGCGGGATGCTTGGGGGAGCATACAGGATTGGCGTTGCCTCTGTTGACGTGAAAATCGTTTTCACAAATACAGCTCCCGTCGATGCCTATCGGGGTGCTGGCCGCCCAGAGGCTGCTTATTTGGTTGAACGCCTGGTTGAAAAGGCAGCGCACGAACTAGGAATGCCTTCAATAGAACTGCGCCGAAAAAACCTAATCCGAGCAGATGAGTTCCCATACCAGACAGCGCTAGGACCTGTTTATGATTCTGGCCGATACGAAGAACTTATGGATGCCGCTCTCAAACGCGCCGACGCCGCGGGTTTCGAGGCTAGGCGCGCAGAAGCAAAAAAACACGGAAAATTAAGAGGGCTGGGTATCAGCTACTACGTGGAAGCTTGCTCAGGCGGAAATCATGAAAAGCCAAAAATGTTTTTTGATAAGAACCAGAAATTGCACATTCTGATTGGTACTCAGTCCACTGGACAGGGTCATGAAACCATTTTCGGAACTGTTGCTGCAGAAGCCTTTGGAATTCCATTAGAGCGAATCAATGTAATAACGGGAGATACAGATCTTATTCCAACTGGCTTTGGTACTGGTGGGTCACGCTCTGTTCCAATTGGTGGAAGTGCCGTCATGAAAGTGTCGCTCGCTATGATCGAGCAAGGAAAAGTTATAGCTGCCGATCTATTGGAGGCTTCAGCAGTTGATTTGGAATATGAGAGTGGTGAGTACAAAATTGCCGGTACTGATCGTAGCATTAGCCTAGCAGATGTCATTTCTACTTCGTTTGATGACAAGAAGCGCCCCGAGGGTAAGGAACCTGGCTTATGTGAAAGCGAAAGATATAAGCCTGAAGGCAACACATTTCCTAATGGCTGTCACATCTGCGAAGTAGATGTTGATGAGAGCACTGGCGTTATTTCCTTTGTCAATTATACAATCCAAGATGATCTCGGGAATGCCATGAATCCGCTGTTAATGGAGGGGCAAATCATCGGAGGCGCGATTCAGGGTTTAGGCCAGGCCCTTTTCGAGGAAGCTGTTTACGACGAGGCTGGTCAATTAATAACTGGCTCCTTCATGGACTATACAATGCCGCGAGCAGATAATTCTCCCTCTATTGATTTTAATTACACCGAAGTTCCAACAACTCGAAATGCCCTAGGAATTAAAGGAGCCGGAGAGGCCGGCACAATTGGAGCAACTCCGGCGGTTGCTAACGCAGTGGCCGACGCACTATCAATAATCAATGCAGATCATATTGATATGCCGTTTACGCCGCTAAAAGTCTGGCAAGCCATACAGTCCGCGAAAAACCACGCTCTACCATAACGCCGATGCCAGACTTTTCAACGCTATGTACGTGGGCTGATAAACTACTTTCAACCGCTGAGTCTGCTGGAAAAGAGATTCTTGGAATCCGCTCCCAAGGCTTTACTGTGGATGTGAAAGACGACGCCTCACCAGTAACAGAAGCCGATCGTGTTGCTGAAAGCATCATCATTGACGAGATTGAAAAAATCTCTCCAGCGTTTCCAATAGTGGCCGAGGAGAGGGTTTCTTCTGGCGATATTCCTGAGATTAATGATTTTCCTTTTTGGCTGATCGATGCTTTAGATGGTACGAAAGAATTTATTAAGAATGGGTCTGATTTTACTGTAAATATCGCCTTGGTTTATGACAGCGTTCCGATTTTAGGAATTGTTCATGCGCCCGCAAAACAAGAATCTTTCGTAGGCGTAATAGGCCCGAAAGAATCAGGCCGTCGAGCCGAAGTATGGCGCAAAAAAAAATCGATTCCGATTTCTGTGCGAAAACGTCCTAGGCATATCATTGTGGCTGGCAGTCGCTCTCATGAGGTCCCAAAAGAAATGGAACTATTTTTGCACAACTACGATGTAAACAAACGCATTGTAGTGGGATCTTCATTAAAATTTTGTCTAGTGGCTGAAGGCCTTGCTGACCTCTACCCGAGATTTGGCCCAACCCACGAATGGGATACGGGGGCAGGACATGCGGTTTTGAAAGCCGCTGGGGGACGGGTGCACACTTTTGATGGAACAGAGCTACGCTATAAGAAAGTGCCAAATTTTTTGAACGGCAAGTTTCTAGCTGACGGAGGCCCGTGAACACATACCCGACCACACCAGACACAATTGTTGGAGGCGCGACTATACTGCGGGCCGGTGGCCTGGTGGCGTTCCCTACCGAAACTGTTTATGGCTTAGGCGCAGACGCTACTCAGCCTAAAGCTGTTGCCCGTTTATTCAAAGCTAAAGGGCGCCCATCTTTCAATCCGTTAATTATTCACGTGGGTGAAAAAGATTGGGTTAATGACTTCTCAACACCGGACAGCCGCTTCCAACAATTATCCAAAACCTTTTGGCCCGGACCGCTTACCTTGGTGCTAAAACAGCGCGACAACTCAGCTATTGCCAGCCTAGCAACAGCTGGGCTTCCAAGTGTTGCTGTACGCTGTCCCTCACACGAGATTGCAAATGTGCTTTTAAATACTTTGGGCCGGCCACTCGCGGCGCCAAGTGCTAACCGCTCAGGTTCAGTCAGTCCAACACTCGCGACCCATGTAGCCGAATCTCTTGGAAATACAGTGGACCTGATTATTGACGGTGGGCCATGTTCTGTTGGCATTGAGTCAACCGTTCTTGACCTAACGAGGCCCAAAGCCACCATATTGAGGCCCGGTGCCATCACTTTAGAGCAAATTCGCTCGTCGATTGGATCAGTTACCATGGCGAACGGTGCGACAAAAACACCCAAGTCTCCCGGCCAAATGTTGAGCCACTACGCGCCTAAATTACCCCTTCGATTAAAGGCCAAAACGGCTGAAACTCGCGAAGCCTTGCTTGGATTTGGCCCGACGGCAGCGGCCACACTAAACCTGAGCGATAGCGGTGACCTGGCCGAAGCAGCAGCTAACCTGTTTGCTATGTTACACTTGCTTGATGACCCACACCGTTTCAAGTCCATCGCTGTGGCTACCATTCCAGAAACTGGACTGGGCATTGCCATCAATGACAGGTTGCGGCGAGCAGCATTTCGATAGAAGAAACGCAAAATTTGCCTTGCAATCGAGTTTGGCCCATTTTGATGATCAATGTTAAGCGCTCGGAGCTAAAAACGTGTCTCTTAATTCAGTACTTATGGACCGCCTACGAGAAATTGTGGGGGTTGGTAATTGTATCACTGACGTACCGTCCATGGCAGCTTATCTCCAGGAAGAACGCGGTCTATTCACCAGCAACGCTGCAGGGATTGTTCGCCCCGCCTCTACTGCTGAAGTGGCTTCAGTAGTAGAGGCCTGTGTCGCCGCCAACGTATCCATTGTCCCACAAGGCGGCAATACAGGGCTATGCGGCGGCGCAACTGCCAACAAAAATGGAAGCCAGGTCATCGTAAACCTAGGTCGTTTAAACAAAATTCGCTCCATAGACCCAATCAACTTAAATATCACGGTAGATGCTGGCTGCATTCTTGCCGACATCCAACGTATAGCTTCCGAACATAATAGCCTCTTTCCACTTAGCCTGGCTGCCGAGGGGAGTTGCCAAATTGGTGGTAATCTCGCGACAAATGCCGGGGGCATAAATGTCCTACGGTACGGCAACACTCGTGACATGGTTCTCGGCCTTGAGGTTGTTTTACCGGATGGCCGAATTTGGAATGGGCTTAAGTCTTTGAGTAAAGACAATACCGGCTATGCATTACTCCAATGTTTTGTCGGTGCCGAAGGCACCCTAGGAATTATAACCGCCGCTGTAATGAAACTTTTCCCACAGTTAACCGAGACATCAACCGCGCTCTGCGCGTTCAGTAATTTGGACAGCGCTACTAAATTATTAAACTTAGCACGAAGATTAACGAGCGATTCCATTACTGCCTTTGAACTTATTCCGCTAGCTGGCTTAGAAATGTGCGTCAAGCATATTAAAGGTGTTAACAATCCTTTTGCGCAGCCTCACCCTTGGTATGTGTTGGTTGAATTATCTACCTCACAGCCCGACTCTGCCATTCGCCACAGTTTAGATAAGATGCTCGAAAAAGCTCTCGAGGATGAACTCATTGTTGACGCTGTCCTTGCAGAAAGCTTAGAGCAAGTTCAGTCCTTGTGGCGAATTCGGAAATCTTTGCCGGAAGCACAAAAATACGAGGGCGGAAGTATTAAGCATGATGTGTCGGTTCCGGTCTCTCGTGTCACCGAACTTATCAATAGGGGAACAGATATAATCGCCCGTAAGTTCCCAGGTGCCAGGCCCGTACCCTTCGGTCACTTAGGGGACGGAAATATCCACTTCAACATCTCACAGCCCATTGGGGTAAACAAAGCAAACTACCTCCTACAATGGGCTGATATGAATCGTGTAATACATGACTTAGTTGTGTCCATGGGAGGGTCTTTCTCTGCCGAGCACGGTATTGGGCGCCTTAAAGTAGAGGAAATGCGTCACTATAAGGACCCTGTCGAACTTGAACTCATGGTTCGGGTGAAACGGGCGCTCGACCCGAAAAACCTCATGAATCCTGGGAAAGTTGTGGATATAGGGTAATCTACACTTCAGATTTATCTCATTTGGTTCCGATTGGACCACTGACGGAGCAGTTGGTGACAATAACCTACACAACACTATAACCTGGGCTAATGTCGGGCATAACCTCGTATATATTTCGGCAACTCATCATCGGGGCCATCATGGTGAGTATAGCATTGGCTTTTATCGTCTGGCTGACCCAGTCTTTGCAGTTTTTGCAGTTTGTCATAAGCAAGGGTCTGGATATCGGCACCTGGCTTAAACTGACAACACTCCTACTTCCCTGGTTCCTGTCAGTTATTTTACCAATGTCTTTATTTTTTGTCGTTCTATTCGTTTACAATAAACTATCACTTGATCGAGAATTGGTTGTTGTTCAGTCTGCGGGGATCAGCCTTTTGGGCGTTGCTTTTCCCGCTTTACTAAGTGCAGTCATGGTTACATTTGTGGGATATAGTCTGACGTTATTTGCCGTGCCCGAAACCTTCCGCTCCTTTAAAGAATTGCAATGGTCAATAAGAAACGATGTTTCGCAAATCCTCTTGCGTGAAGGTGCCTTTAATCAATTGGCAAAAGAGCTCATGGTATACATTCGCGCCCAGGGACAAAACGGTGAGCTTCATGGTATACTTGTTCACGACACTAGAAACGCGCCCGATAACGTAACTTTCATGGCCGAGCGTGGCATGATTATCAGTACTAATGGTAAGCCAGCGATTCTTCTGACCAATGGTAGCCGGCAAGAACTAGAACAAGAATCAAGAGAGTTATCTGTCCTATATTTTGATAGTTATTCTTTGGACTTTGGATCACTTTCGCGCACTACCGAGGATCGATTTGCAGACAACCGCGAACGAAACACCCTTGAATTACTCAATATCTCGGAAGAGGACGGCATTTCGGCTATCAATGTCTCACGTATGAAAGCAGAAGCACACCAAAGGATCGCATCCCCACTCACAAGCATTGGTTATACTGCCATGGCCTTGGTATTTCTTTTGCGTGGCACTTTTGACCGCCGAGGCCAAGCCGGGCGTATTATTGCCGCGATACTTACCGTTGTAATATTGCAAGCCGCAGGGCTAGGCGCCAACAACCTGGCATCGCAATCAACGTCCTTTATCTTTCTTTTGTACCTTATCGCCATAATGCCCATTATCGCAGGATTGGTGGTTCTCAACATGCCCAGATGGCAGGTGCCGCAACAGCTAGTACCACCCCTGGGTGCTGGCGCAGCATAAATCAGAAGCGATGATAGACGTTTTTTCTACATCTAAATCTAACAAACCGCCCAGGCAAAATGAACAGCGGCGACCTTACCAACGGAAAATAGTAAGAGTTTTTGTTTGGGCAGCATTCGCCTTTGTATGGAACGTCTACGAAACGCCGCCAGCATTAGCACAAATTTCTAATTCACAGGATTTGACAACAGAAAATACAGACAACCAATCTCTATTACTGGCTGATGAAATCCAATATGACGCTGATGCAAATACTATTACAGCAACTGGAAAAGTGGAGGTACAGCAAGGCAAGCGTATCTTGCTAGCTGATAGCATCATTTATAATCGGGTGACTGATATAGCAATCGCAAGCGGCAATGTTGCGATTTTAGATGAAACAGGGACAGTTTTCTTCTTCGAACGCATTGAAGTTTCCGGTGATCTAAAAGAGGGCTTAGCCCAGCAAGTTAGAGTACTGCTATCCGATGGCTCGCGCATGACTAGCCGCACTTTTCTTCGCCGCTCAGATGGAATCAGTGAATTACATGATACTGCTTACACCGCATGCGATAGCTGCAAGGGAAGCGAACCATTCTGGCAAATCAAGGCTGGTCGCGTCCGCTATGATTCTGACGAAGAAATGGTTTATTATCAAAATGCTTGGCTTGAATTAGCAGGCATACCGGTCTTTTACACACCATATCTTGCGCATCCAGACCCAACAGCTGGGTCGAAAAGTGGCCTACTCTTGCCGACCATAGGAGGTGGAAGGAACTTGGGCGTTGCATACCAACAGCCCTATTTTTTAGCTATAGGACCGGAGAAAGATGCAACTCTCACGCCCTTCTTAACCTCTAGCGCGGGCAACGGAGCAACAGGTGAATACCGGCAGGATTTTCAGAGGGGCCGGCTAAGATTATTTGGAAGCTTGATGGGAGGGGATCCTGAACTTAATGAAGATGTGCGAGGACATATCGATGGGTGGGCGCGCTTCGACATAGACGAGCACTGGCGTGTTGGAACCGATATCAATTTAGCAACAGATCGCACTTTTTTGCGTCGCTACAGCTTTGATGCACCAACATGGCTGACGACCAACGTATTCGCTGAGCGATTTTCTGCTAATACCTATTTTTCAGCAAACGCCTATTACTTTCAACGTCAGAGATTACCTATCGCGAAAGGCTCAGTACCTGTTGTCGCGCCAGTCCTGGACTTCAATTACATAAGTAATCCGGGGCTTTTGGGCAGCTACTGGAGTGTGGATGCGAATGGTCTTGTCATTGTTCGCGAAGATGGCACCGATACAAATCGATTGTCGGCAAAAGTGGGATGGAATCTCCCAATCACAACATCTTTTGGCGCACTATACAATTTTCGTACTAGCATACGCGCTGATGGATACTACGTCCGCGATTTCGAGCAGCCTTCAAAAGGTGATGTATTCACAGGTACGGTCGGCCGCCTAGTGCCCGAAGCATCTCTCGAATGGCGCATGCCTTTTGTTACCAACCAATGGGGCATTCACCAGGTCCTCGAGCCTATCGTTATGGGTGTCGTCAGCCCAATCGGGCTCAACTATGACCGTATACCTAACGAAGATAGTCTGGACTTAGAATTTGATGACACCAACCTATTTCAAACCGAACGATTCGCAGGTCTTGATCGAGTTGAATCAGGCCCGCGAATCAACTACGGACTCCGTTGGTCCGCTTATAACGGACAAGGTGGAACGGTTTCAGCTTTGATTGGACAGGCTTACAGGTTTCACAAAGATAGAGCCTTTTCCCCCTTATCGGGTCTCGACGGACATCTATCTGACTACGTAGGCCGAATAGATTTTTCACCGCATCCGTATATGAGTATGCAATACAGATTCCGGCTCGACAAAAATACACTTGCCAATCGGCGCAGCGAACTTAGTGCTGTGGTTGGACCTAGTTTATTTCGTTTAGGTGCAAATTACGTATTCCTAGAGGCCGACCCAACCCCAAACGGCCTAGGCGATACTGAAGAACTGTACGTTTATCTGTCCAGCCGGTTGTCCCGTAATTGGAGTGTGACTGCCAGTCACCGAGAAAATTTAGGTTCTGGAGGAGGTGGAATACGCACTAATATAGGTCTTACCTATGAAGATGAATGTGTAATCATCGGCCTTGACCTCGCCAACGATAGCACTGAGGACCGCGATTTTCGGCAGGGCGTTTCAGTACTATTGCGAATTAACTTGAAGACGATTGGAGATATAAGTTTCAACACAGATATCGGGGCCCGCAGGTAGTAATGAGACAATCACCCACACCAGACAAATACAAAAATATATAGTGTATTAGATAATTAGTATAAGCTCTTAGAGCATACACCTAGTATTATAGTAAGTTACTCAAAAGTGGCCACACTAGTGAGATGCTTTGCAAGGCCTTTTCTGAAAGAAAGCGATGCGCATATTAAAAGATTTATTCTGCAGCTACTTGCTCCCCCTGACATTATTCACTGGGCTCATAGCTGTGGCTTTGCCCGCCATTGCTCAACAAAACGATGATGACATAAGTGGCACCATAAGCATTGCGGCTGTTGTTAACGAAGACGTGATTACTATTTTTGATGTGCAATCAAGGTTAGGGCTTTTTCTCGTCACAGCGGGAATTCAGAATACGCCGGAAGTGCAACAACGTCTTGTTCCACAGGTTATGGATACCCTGGTAGAAGAGCGCCTAAAAATTCAAGAAGCACGACGACTTGAGATTGAAACTAGCGAGGAAGAAGTTCTCAGCGCTATAGCTAATATTGAAGCCCAAAATGGTATGCGGCCTGGTTCATTCCAGGTCTCACTTCAGGAGCAAGGCGTCAACGTGGATAGTTTTTACAGACAAATCGAAGCTGATGTTGCATGGAGAAAAGTTGTCCGAGACGTGCTCCTTCGGGACGTAAACATTGCTCCAGAAGAAGTCAATACGGTGCTAGACAAACTGCGTGCAAATCAAGGCAAGCCCGAGTACCGCGTTTCGGAGATTGATCTCCCCGTGGGCTCAGACGCGCCAGAGCAGAATGTACGTCAGCTAGCGGAAGCGTTAGTGATACGTGCACGCAGCGATACCCCATTTCCAGCCTTGGCAGAGCAATTTTCACAGAGCCCAACTGCTACCGTAGGAGGAGATATTGGCTGGGTTATGCCAGAGGAATTAGACCGGGTATTGGATCGCACTCTTGTCCGTATGGCTCCGGGCCAAATTTCAGACCCCATACGAACCGCGACGGGCTATCACATCTTGATGCTTCAGGATCAAAGAACCGCAGGCGCACCTAACCCACTCAAACATATTCTTGAGATTAGCCAAATATATTTACCAACTCTCGGCGGACGCACACTCAGCCCAGAACGCCTTACCCGATACAGCGAACGAATTCAGACGGAAGTTAGGAATTGCGAACAAATGCAGCGCCTAGCCGAAGAGTTTGGTGGCCCCGGCTCAGGCAAAAGACCACTTTTGTACGCGGGTTCTTTGCCAGAGAATGTGCGGCGAGCAGTAATAGCATTGCCAGCCAACCAGATAAGCCGCCCCATTGAGGTACCCGGAGCTCGGCTTTTTGTGATTATCTGCCAGCGCGATGACGATACAGGCCTACCCAATGAGGGGGAGGTCCATGCCCAACTTCAAAACGATAAACTTCGTAACTTGGCGCGACAAAAGCTTCGAGACCTGAGACGTCAAGCCCTTGTCGACATTAGATTTTAAAAAGTCTACCGAGATAAATGAATTATGATGAAGTCTTTCTCACGCCTGCCTATCGCCGTAACCATGGGCGAACCCGCAGGGATAGGAGGGGAAATAACGCTGAGAGCGTGGGCATTAAGACAAGAAAATATCCCGCCATTTTTCGTCATAGATGAAGCAAAGCGACTTCAAACTATTGCAGCTCACTTTAGAATAGACTGCCCAATCACAGTTATTGACTCTCCGGAAGCAGCAATCGAAGTCTTCAAAACGGCACTGCCTGTCTTACCGATCGATAAGAAAATTGGAAGTGCCAGCACTTTGGGCAGTCCCACACCCAGTAACAGTCCTGCTGTAGTGGCCTCTATAGATCGAGCTGTAAGCCTGGTTAATAGAGGCAAGGCTAGCGCCGTGGTTACCAATCCTATTCAAAAATCCTTATTGGTGAGCAATGATTTTCCCTTTCCCGGCCACACCGAATACCTTGGCCACCTTGCAGGAAGCTGCTCACCAGTCATGATGTTGGCCATAGAGGGCCTGCGCGTTGTTCCGGTGACCATACACATAGCTATAAAAGATGTCGCAAACGCACTAACGACAGAGTTGATCGTTCATTGCGGGCGCGTAACGGCGTCAGCGCTTCAAGCAGATTTCGGTATCCAATGTCCGCGCCTAGCAGTCGCAGCCCTTAACCCCCACGCTGGTGAACACGGTCGCATGGGCACTGAGGAGACTCGCATTATCATACCCGCTATTAACCAACTTAAAGGTGAAGGAATACAAGCTTTTGGGCCAGCGCCGGCCGATACGCTCTTTCATGAGAACGCTCGAAAAACATTCGATGCCGCACTTTGCATGTATCATGACCAAGCGCTCCTTCCGCTGAAAACGATCGACTTTGCGAGTGGCGTAAACATTACTTTAGGGCTCCCATTTGTGCGCACATCGCCGGACCACGGCACCGCGTGTGATATAGCCGCGAAAGGCATCGCAGATCCATCCAGCCTTCTCGCTGCCCTGCGTACGGCATATATAATAGCGCTAAATCGGGCGAAATCGTTATCAAATGGCTAGTCCAGCACCTCTTACGCCCCTTCGGAATGTCATAGAACAATACGGCCTGACACCAAATAAGTCATTTGGGCAACATTTCATACTGGATACTAATCTTACCAATCGAATTGCTCGTGAAGCCGGCAACCTTTCCATAGGAACAACTGTTGAAATCGGACCGGGGCCAGGTGGCTTAACGCGTTCATTGCTCGCAGCAGGCGCTAAGGTCACGGCAATAGAGAGAGATAATAGATTTGTCAGACCACTTGCCGACCTACAGGCTGCTTATCCAAATTGCCTAACTATCGTACCGGCCGATGCAATGGCCGTAGAGATACCACGGCTTGTACCATCACCACGGCGCATCACTGCTAACTTACCTTATAACATAGCTACCAATCTATTATTACAATGGCTAAAGGATGCGACAGCTTTCGAGTCATTTACATTGATGTTCCAACGTGAAGTAGCGTCTCGGATTGCAGCGCTACCAGGAACAAAGACTTACGGCCGCATCAGCGTAATATCTCAATGGCAGTGTGATGTTGAAATTTTATTCCACATAAACCCACGCGCCTTTATGCCGCCTCCCTCGGTAGAGTCCACAGTCATCCGCCTGATACCTTTACCCAAACCACGCTTTCCTGCTTCACGCACTGCGTTAGAAAAAGTAACAGCAGCAGCTTTTAGTCAACGACGCAAAATGCTCCGCCGGAGCCTTATGCCATTGATCTCAGAAACAAAGTGGGAAAGTACAGAGAGTCTATGTAAATTTGTAAACGTCGATCCAACTGCTCGAGCCGAAACTTTATCAATTGAACAGTTTTGTACTTTGGCAAACGCTTTATTTAATCCGCCATAAAGACTAGACCGCTCTGTGCATAGACTCTACAAATGCTTCAAGTCCCTTCTGCCGGCTACGTCGTAAACTTTCTGCCGTCAGAATTGCCATTGTCTGTGCAATACTCTGGTCAATTTTTCTATTAACAATAACATAGTCGTATTCGGGCCAATGACTCATTTCTGCCATGGCTTTACTCATGCGGTTTTGAACTACTTCATCGGAATCTTGTCCGCGAGTTTTTAAACGTTTCTCCAATTCCTCCAGAGATGGAGGTAGTATAAAAATGCTAACGACATCATCACCGGCATTAGATTTCAGTTGCTGAGTCCCTTGCCAATCAATATCAAAAAGGACAATGCGACCGGCACGCAACTCTTTTTCAACGTGGGCGCGAGGCGTGCCGTAGTAGTTGTCGAAGACATGGGCATGTTCAAGCAAATCATTTGCCTCAACCATGGTGTGGAATTCATTTTTGGTCACGAAGTAGTAGTCTTTTCCATGCTCCTCCCCTGGTCGTGGTGAGCGAGTTGTGACGGAAATAGACATAACAATGTTCGAAGCAGCCTTGAGAATAGCGCTCGATATCGTTGTTTTTCCTGCGCCTGAAGGTGACGAGAGGGCAAGCATGAGACCGCGACTGGTAATGGAGGACTGTGTCATAAGCTATTAAGTTCCCCTGCTGTGCGACTGCTGATTTGTAAAATCACCACAGCGCATTCATTACTACTCAATGTTTTGCACTTGCTCACGCAACTGGTCAATCGTGGACCTAAGATTAAGACCGATGCGCGTTAGCGCCATGTCAGAGGATTTAGAACACAGGGTATTGGCCTCTCGGTTGAATTCCTGACATAAGAAATCCAGTCGTCGCCCACAAGGCTCTCCTTTCGACAGCAATTCGCGGGCTTGAACAACATGTGCTGTCAGGCGATCTAATTCCTCACGAGTATCAAATTTTAATGCCAACAAAGCTGCTTCCTGAGCAAGCTTCTCCTCGGGCAGTGCAGGACTGGCGTTCATGAGCTCTTGGACTTGCCCAGCCAATCTCTCTTTTAGCGCTTCAGGCTGCAGTGCTGCCAGACGGCTAGCGTCATCACACAGACATGCAATTGTATCAAGATGACCAGATACAATACTTGCCAATTCAGCACCTTCCTGACTGCGCGTCAAAGCAAGAGCTTCAAGTACTTCAGCAAGGCCCTCCATGAGAACATCATTCCTGGCAGCCTTAGCCTCCGCTGTCATACCCTCTACTTGCCCTCGGCTTTGAGCTATCGCCATTAAGGCGTCTAGCCTCGCCGGAGCCACAGCCTTACCTATTACCTTTGGACCCAATTGCTCAGCTTTTTGCCTAGATAATTTAATCAAAGCATCCAGAATGGTTTCATCAATACCCGCATCGTTCGTTTGCAAATCGCTTGTCATGGTCAGTGATATAGTGAAGGTGCCACGCTTGAAGAAACGCCCCACCGCTGTGCGGACGGCAACTTCCAGTGCTTCCAATCCATGGGGCAACCGAAGTCGCACATCTAGCCCCTTACTATTGACGCTTTTGGCCTCCCATACCCATGAGAAAACTACGGGCGCTTCAATACGGCCCTCAGCACGAGCAAAGCCCGTCATACTCATCACAACAATAGACATAGAAAANCCTTAAACGCCTAGAGCTACTATTTATATCTGCCAAGAAGTCTGTTGCATAGCGGGTGAGATCATTTTAGCGGATAAGCAATGGACTTAGTAATGCCATAAGAATTAGGTAAACGGCTGAGCGGCTAGTTCAGCAATCTTGGGAGCATTCTAGAGTACCGATGCAACTCTGCAAGTAGCTATCATACAGGGACTGATCACTGTCTATTCATGCCGTGATTTTCTCTGCTCTTCCCTATATCGAGACCAAATATTTAGAGCCTCCACCCCAATTGAAAAAGCGATAGCAAAATACAAGTATTCGCGAGGAATATGAAAGTGTGCAGCGTCAGCAATTAATGCTGTACCAACCAAAATAAGAAAGGCAAGCGCCAACATCTTCACGGTTGGATGACGAGTAATGAATCCNGATACCGAATCTGCGGCTAGTATCATNACAAGAATAGCAATNNNGATAGCGGTAATCATNACCGGTAAATTGTCAGTCATACCAACAGCGGTTACAATNGAGTCCAAAGAAAAAACCANNTCNAGAACCATGATTTGAGCAATGACATTAAAATAGGATGCTCGAGCTTTAACCCCAACTTCACCAGNACCCTCAACAGANTCGTGAATCTCTATGACTCCCTTATACACAAGGTATAAGCCCCCAACGCCAAGAACGACATCTCGCCAACTTAAGTCNAACCCAAGTACTGTCACTATGGGAGTGGTAAGAGCGGCAATCCAAGTAAGGGTCGTCAGTAATCCTATACGCATAAACAGGGCCATAAAGAGACCAAGGCGGCGGGCAGACGCTTGTCGCTCCACCGGCAGTTTGCTGGAAACGATGGCCAAAAATATAAGATTGTCGATGCCGAGAACGATCTCAAGCACCGTCAAAGTAAACAGGGCTGCCCAAATATTGGGGTCCAACAAAAAATCAAACATCGGATAAAACTATACCTATTATTGTATCCCTTTGGGGTTTCATATCACAAAGCAGTAGCCTTGTGTCCTTAATAGATTTTGAAAGTTTACTGCTCCCGCTGTAGTCGCCGCCAGTTAGCCACGTTTTTATTATGCTCACGAAGCGTCCTTGAAAACGCATGTCCGCCAGTCCCGTTGGCAACGAAATAAAGTTCTTCTGAGACCAGAGGGTTTAAAACTGCCTCAATCGATTCGCGACCGGGGTGACAAATAGGACTAGGGGGTAATGCACTAATCAAGTAGGTATTGTAAGGAGTGGACTTTGACAGATCCGCCCGGGAAAGGGGCCGGTCAAGCTTTCCGCTATCCTCTGCTAATCCATAAATGACTGTGGGATCAGACTGCAATCTCATGCCACGCCTTAGGCGGTTGATAAATACTCCGGCAACACGACGACGTTCGGTATCAATGCCCGTCTCTTTCTCCACAATTGATGCCAAAATTAGAGCCTCTTCTGGAGAACTTATCGGTAAACCTGGCGCACGCGCTTCCCATAGTTGGTCCAAAATCTTTATAAGGGCCGCACGCATCCGCTCAACAAGGTCAGCGCGGGTGTCTCCCCATTCAAAACTATAGGTCTCCGGCAACAAAGAGCCGTTCTCAATCGTTGAAGGCACCTCACCAGCAAGCGATCTCTCTCTATTTAATATGCGCGAGATCTCCGATGATACAACGCCCTCTGGAATAGTGACGAAATGCATCACAACATCCCGCTCTACAATTTTCTTGAGGGCATCCGAAATACTTATGCCTGAATTAAACTGATATTCGCCTNGTTTTAAGGAACGTGTCTGTGCTAGACGACGGGCTTCGAGCTCAAANAACCACGGATGGTTTATAACCTTAGCCATCGCTAAGCTTTCTGCAATCACCGACAAGCCCTCGCCTTGCGAAATAATAACAACCGTTGATTCTTGCAGAGGTCCAGCTTCTTCTACGGCACGCTTAAACCATACGTAAGCCGCACCAATACTGACAACAAGAAACACAACTACAGCAAAAACAAAAATGCGGGCGTGGGCCATAAAACTTAAACGCATGGCAATTATCTAAGGTGCAGGGCCAATGACAACTGCAGCGTTTGTGCCTCCGAAGCCAAATGAGTTAGACAAAACGTAACGTAGTTTACGCTCCTTAGCCTTGTGCGGCACTAGGTCGATATCGCAGCTATCAGATGGATTATCAAGATTGAGTGTCGGTGGAACGACCTGATTCTTCAACGCAAGTAGTGAATAAATCGCCTCAACGGCACCCGCGGCCCCAAGTAAGTGACCAATAGAGGATTTAGTTGATGACATAGATAACTTGTAAGCGTGATCTCCAAACAACCTCTTTACTGCTGCCAGCTCAATTTCATCGCCTTTGGGTGTTGATGTGCCGTGGGCGTTGACGTAATCGATTTGATCGGGACTCAGACCTGCATCGCTGAGTGCACCCCGCATAGCTCTATATCCACCGTTGCCATCTTCTGCTGGCGCGGTCAAATGATGAGCATCGCCCGATAAGCCATAACCCAATATTTCCGCATATATCTTTGCGCTACGTTTTTTTGCGTGCTCATAATCCTCGAGCACAAGCACGCCAGAACCTTCCCCCATCACAAAACCATCGCGGCCCTTATCCCATGGACGAGAGGCTCTCTCCGGCTCGTCATTGTAACTAGTAGACAAAGCTTTCATTGCAGCAAAGCCAGCAATTCCAAGACGACATAGTGCAGCCTCCGCACCGCCAGCAACCATCACATCAGCATCTCCATATTTGATAAGGCGGGCCGCATCTCCGATTGCATGTGCGCCCGTAGCGCACGCTGTTACTGGGGAATGGTTCGGCCCTCTGTATCCATGGCGAATAGAAACTTGCCCAGACGCAAGGTTTATCAAGCTAGCGGGAATGAAGAAGGGGGAGACACGGCGCGGCCCTTGAGAGGCAAGTGTTTTAGCTGTGTCGTCAATTGTCTCCAGGCCACCAATTCCTGATCCGATCATTACACCAGTTCGTTCCCGGTCTTTTTCAGTCGGAGGAACCCAACCGGAATCCTTAATAGCCTCTTCCGCCGCGCCCACCGCATATACGATGAAGTCATCCATCCTACGCCTCTCTTTGGGCGCAATTACATTATCGACATCAAACGTATGTGGATGGTCTGTATCCATAGGCACAGCTCCACCAACCTGGCAAGGAAGGTCATCTACCTGAAATTTAGTGATCGATCCAATGCCAGATTTTCCGGCCGTCAGCTCTGCCCAATTAGCATTAACCCCGGAGCCAAGAGGCGTGACGAGGCCAAGGCCAGTTACAACAATACGTTTAGAGGGATCATAGGCCATGGCGGACGAACTTCCGATTACAGTGAGGCTGTTCAGCTACCGCAAACTAAATACAGCTAAAGGCCTGAGACATCCCCAGGGCCTCATTGCTCCTAACTTTTACTACAACCAGTCTGACCTGGCCTGGTTCGCAGGCTATGTGCTGGCGCTCGCCTCTATAAACGCGATCGCATCTTTGACAGTCAGAATCTTTTCTGCAGCATCATCTGGAATTTCAACACTAAATTCTTCTTCAAAGGCCATTACCAGCTCGACAGTATCCAAACTATCGGCACCCAGGTCGTCAATGAAACTAGCATTGTCGGTCACCTTAGGTTCTTCGACACCCAGATGTTCCACGACAATCTTTTTTACGCGGTCAGCGACATCACTCATTCGTTTTTACCTCAAGCAGTTTTAATTAGTTATGATGGTGTCAACAGCCCGCAACTTCACGATAATCGGGAAGGCGGCGGCCATGGATACACCCGAACCCCTCCTCGGGCGAGGTGTGAGTAGCATATAACATTTTTTTTGGCTAGGGCCACAGGCTAGGTGAGGCCAAAGCCCTCAGATCATTGCCATACCGCCATTTACGTGTAACGTCTGACCGGTCACATAACCAGCCTCCGTGCTAGCGAGATAACTAACGGCACCAGCCACATCGGAGCCATCCCCAATTCGGCCAATGGGAATACCATTTAGGTACTTCTCTCGCTGCTCATTTGTAAGCTTGTCGGTAATCGCACTTGTTATCAAGCCTGGTGCAACTGCATTGACGGTTACTCCACGGTTTGCCACTTCAAGCGCAAGTGACTTTGTCAAGCCAATTAGGCCCGCTTTAGAAGCGACATAGTTAGCCTGACCAGGGTTGCCAGTAACCCCAACAACCGAAGATATATTTACAATACGACCGCTGCGCCGCTTAATCATTCCCCTAAGGGCGGAGCGGCAAAGTCGGAAGACTATAGTAAGATTCAAGTTAATGACGTCACAAAAATCCGCATCCTTCATTCGTAGTGCCAGTCCATCACGTGTAATTCCAGCGTTATTAATAAGTATGTCTAATTGACCCATTGCTGCTTCTGCTTCCGCTACAATTTCTTCAGCAGCAGAATCGCTCCCAGAGAGATTTGCAACAACGACATTAACGCGGTCCTTTAGCTCCGAGGCAATAGTATTTAGAACTTCATGTCGCGTCCCATGCAAACAAACGGTTGCGCCTCTTGCATGTAGTGAACGAGCGATAGCAGAACCAATGCCACCGCTTGCACCCGTCACAAGCGCACATTTGCCGGTCAGATCAAACATTCAGTATCTCCTGCACAATTTGTATTTGAGTGAATCAACTGCGCTTTACAAAGTCTTCAATATCCTGGGGCGTCTGCAGACTGATAGCCGTCAAGTCACCACTAATACGTTTAGCTAAACCCGTCAGCACTTTACCTGCACCAACTTCAATAAGTGTATCAACACCCGCCTCAGTCATAAGATTAACGCTCTCTCGCCACCTCACCATTGCTGTGACTTGCTCAATAAGTAAGCGTCTAATTTCAATTGGGTCGATCACCGAAGACGCTGTTACATTGGCAATAACGGGCAC
Source organism: Fidelibacterota bacterium (assembly GCA_002712165.1). Taxonomy (GTDB): domain Bacteria; phylum Pseudomonadota; class Alphaproteobacteria; order Rhodospirillales; family Rhodospirillaceae; genus UBA11612. Next base: position 49,878 of record PASS01000035.1, on the reverse strand, counting down.
GGCCGGCGATTGAACATCTACTTCAGCCAGGGCTTCTGCCATTACCGTAGCAGCAGGCTTCATGAGCGGACAATGGAAAGGGGCACTAACCGGTAACAGCATAGCACGTTTAGCGCCTTTTCCCTTCGCCAGTTTAATTGCTCGCTCGACTGCAGTACGATGGCCCGATACAACGACTTGTCCTGGTGCATTATCATTCGCTACGGCACATACCTGTCCGTCATCTGATGTGTCTCCAGCAACTTCCAGAGCCTGATCCACATCCAAACCAATTAGGGCCGCCATAGCCCCCTCGCCTACAGGCACTGCTTTTTGCATGGCCTGACCGCGCGTTTTGAGAAGACGGGCTGCATTGGACAAGGTCAGGGATCCTGTCGCAGCCAAGGCTGAATACTCTCCAAGAGAATGTCCTGCCACATAACGCGCGGTATTTCGAATGGAAATTTTTCCCTGAACTTCCAGAACTTTTATCACTGCCATACTGACTGCCATGAGGGCGGATTGGGCATTTTCGGTGAGGGTTAATTCATCAGCCGGACCCTCGAACATAAGCTTCGATAAATTTTGTTTTAAAGCCTCATTAACTTCAGCAAAAATCTCACGAGCTTCGGGAAAAGCTCCTGCTAGGTCTTTGCCCATACCCACAGCCTGCGACCCTTGGCCCGGAAATACATACGCCCAACTCATGACGCCCCCCCTATAAATGAGATTCTTAACCATCTGGCCGGCGCAGACCTGCCCGAGCCGTTCAAAACTGTCAAGAAAACCCGTTAGAATTCATCATCATTGATGTTCAAAATTTGGATATAGTCAATTGTTTTTATTATATTAATTAGAATTTTATTCTAATCTCTAGGTGGCCTGGACCACATGCCTAGGTGGCCATACACCCAAACAGCAAGCCCTTGTTCATCGCCAGGGAATGTGTATATTCCGCGCCTTCACATAGCTCCTTGCCGGTAATCAAAACCGGCTATGCCTGCCATAACCGATGGGCGGTTTGGCCAGGACGAGACAAGCCGAAAGGAGTGCTTGATTCATGCCCTTATACGAGAGCGTGCTGATCGCTCGTCAGGATATTACAACCACGCAGGTAGATGCACTGGCGGACGAACTAACCGGCGTTATTAGTGAAGGTGGCGGTAAAGTTGTTAAGCGAGAAAATTGGGGCCTCCGTTCCCTGACATATCGCATCAAGAAAAACCGCAAAGGCCACTATATTCTTTTCAATATTGACGCCCCACCTACAGCGGTGAACGAATATGAACGCCGTATGCGTGTTAATGAAGACGTATTGCGTTACATGACTATACGTGTCGAGGCCCTTGAAGAAGGTCCGTCGGCAGTCTTACAAAATAAAGAACGGTCTAACGAACGTGGCGGCTTTTTTGGTTCGGGGCGTCGTGGTGGACGTGATGATGGTGACCGCGCGGGCGGCCGTTTCAATTCAGGTCGACGGCCACGATCAACAGAAGATGAAGAATCAATCACAAAAAACGGAGAAGAGTAATGCCGACAGCTGCAGGGCGTAAGCCCTTCTTCCGGCGCCGAAAGTCATGCCCTTTTACGGGTGATAATGCGCCAGTTATCAATTACAAAGATATAAAACTATTGACCCGTTATATTTCTGAACGGGGCAAAATCGTCCCCAGCCGCATCACAGCTGTGTCTGCCAAAAAACAACGTGAGTTGGCGCGTGCCATAAAGCGTGCACGCTTTTTAGCTCTGTTACCATACGTCGTCGCAACCTGATGCAACAAATGACCGCAAAAGCGATTTACACTCGCTCTCGCGGCAGCCTGTCTGGGAATGCGCTGTGACGCGTGCAAGTGCTATAGCTGCGGTTTCAGGAGCTCTGGGTGCTGTATTGTTAGTTGCAGCTATGCGTCAGTCCTTATTTGGAGTTGCCCTGGGCGCAATGTTGTCGCCATTACCTCTCGCTATGGCGGTCTTGGGCCTTGGGGTGAATTTTTTGCCAGTTGCAGTTGTAAGCGGCGCAATCACTGTCCTGTTTCTGACAGGATCGGTGGCGATGGCGGGAGCTTATCTTATTATGGATGCCGCACCCATCTCACTTTTGTCCCGTTTGCGCGCAATAGCGAAACCCGACAAAAACGGCTTTACTATCGCAGGAGCGGCTATAGGTCGTCTGGTATGCTTCTTAGTAATAGGTGCTACCATAGCTTTGGTTATAGGGCTTACAGCAATTCCAAATAAACCTGACGGAATAGAAGTCGCGCTGCAAGAACAGCTTAGGGATCTTTTGGCAGCGGTAACATCAGCGACTATCGCAACACAAGGCAGTGAAGCCTCAGTGGAAGCTCGCGATCAGATGCTGAGGGTCTTATCGGTTATTCTGCCGCCAGCAATAGCGTTACATTGGTGCCTTAGATCAATACTAAGTACAAGCCTTGCTCAAATTGCATTATCGCGCATGAAATTGGGACGAGAGATAGTCCCAGAATACAGACAGTTTACTGTGCCTAGATGGTTTGCTTTTGCTGCCAGCGCATCAATTGTTCTAGCCATGACAACCAGCGGAGATGTGCGATTTGTTGCTACCAGCGCAGCTGCGGTACTGAGCCTGCCGCTCGCGTTGCAAGGATTGGCCGTGGTGCACTGTGCGGTGGCCCAAACACAGCAACGCACTTTTTTGTTGGTCATGTTTTATATTTTTGCCTTACTTATGTCGAGTGTGGCAGCAGTACTACTTGTTTCATTAGGAATCATAGAACAATTTTTTGAAATACGTGCACGTTACTATGTGACGCGGACAGGAGGTAAATGATGGAAGTAATTCTATTGGAGCGCATCGACCAACTAGGGCAGATGGGCGATATTGTTAAGGTAAAATCTGGATTTGCACGCAATTATCTGTTGCCTAAAAAGAAGGCTCTGCGAGCGACTAAAGAAAGCCGAGAGTATTTCGAATCTAAGCGCGCTGAACTGGAGGCTAACAATCTGAAGCGGCGCGGTGAGGCGGAATCAGCCGCGAAAAAGATGGATGGCACCAAAATAGTCATAGTGCGTCAAGCTGGCGAAGGCGGCCAGCTGTATGGTTCGGTGACAGCCCGTAATATTGGTGATGCGCTAAAAGATGCAGGGTTTGCCGTTGACCGCGGCCAGGTCCTCTTACACACACCCATTAAAACGCTTGGCACTTTTACAACGACTGTTCGGCTTCACTCAGAAGTGAAAATCAAAGTAGAATGTACAGTTGCTCGCTCGCTCGAAGAAGCCAAAATGGCAGAACAAAAAGCGACTGAATTTCTGGAACGCCAAGAGGATGCTGAAAAACTGTCGGCCATAGATGATAATCAAGGCACAGCGAATGACAGTTCAGATGAATCAGAAGTAAAGCCCGCACTCGATAGTGAGAACAAAGCGAACGCCTAAACTGCAGATTCTTTTTGGAATTACTAAACCAGCTCGACACTGCTACGCGCCGTCTGCATATTTACTAGCTGGTGTTCTCTATTGTCTGCAGTGCGCTCTCCATCTGCCCTGAGATAGACCAAATATGGCGTATGCCCATCTATACGACTTATCGTAGAAAAAGTATCGCTAACATAATAGTGCCAACAATAATGCGGTAAATGGCGAACGGAACATAGCCATGCCGAGATATAAAAACTAAAACCCCGCGCACTACCAGCATTGCTACAATGAAAGCTGTTATAAAACCCACAGCGATCAACATAATGCTATCTGTCGTCAAGCTTTCATAATTTCTATATAAATCATAAGCTGTTGCCGCCAGAATGGTTGGGATTGCTAGAAGAAACGAAAATTCTGCTGCTGCACGCCTCTCAACACCGACTAGTAAGGCGCCCATGATTGTTGCTCCCGATCGTGAGACGCCAGGGATCATCGCCGTGCATTGAAATAAGCCTATCGCAAGTGCCTTAATCGGAGGAATTTCTTCTGGCAAATGGTAGTGCTCTTGTCGTTGCAATTTCTCGATAATAATTATCGCGATGCCACCAACAATAAGCATTGTGCTCACCACCCAAGGTGAAAACAAAACGCTCTTTATCAGATCATAGGACAATGCACCAATTACCACAGCCGGCAGAAACGCAAGAAATATATTGAGTGTAAATCGTCGCGCGCTTGACTCGGTCGGCAAACCTACAAAAACGCTCATAATTTTAGTTCGGTAAACCCAGACTACTGCTAAAATAGCGCCCAGCTGAATAACAATCTCGAAGAGTGCTCCAGGCGGCCCCTGAAAACCCAGCAAATCAACTAGCAAAATGAGATGGCCAGTGGAAGAAACCGGAAGAAACTCGGTTATTCCCTCTACTAATCCCAGAAAAGCCGCTTGCAAATAATTAAGTATGTCCATGGTGCCACGCACACTTTTACTGCAACCAAACGCCGCATAATTTAGTACATCAGGACAGAGCCTGCACCAAATGGCAAGACTGAGTAATAGCGCCCCACCCATAAAAAATTTGGCATGAATACTCGCTATTATAGAAAACAGTCTACTTTAGTAAGCCTGCCGCGCTTTTTAGCGTCCGAACAATTAGTAGAAAACCATGGTAGAGAACAAAGCTATGACTCTTCAAGAAATGCCGCACAGCACATATATCCGGCTGTATCTAGAATACAGGAATAAATATGCTTACTAAATTAGTTAGGTAAATATTTCTATAAATTACAGGGGCATAAGATGGCCTTACCAACCCTTTTCATAGGGCATGGATCACCTATGAATGCCATAGAAGAAAATAGTGCTCGACGCTCTTGGCAGAGCATAGCAGAACAAATTCCGCGTCCCAAATCCGTGCTTTGTATTTCGGCTCATTGGGAAACTAAAGGCCTTTGCGTCACAAATTCCAGTACACCAGAAACCATACACGACTTTAGCGGCTTTCCGCAGGCGCTGTTCGATTTACAGTATCCCGCGCCAGGTAATCCGACTTTGGCTTGCCGGATATCGACACTTTTAGACCCGGAGCCTGTTCGCCTAGATGATTCGCGTGGACTTGATCACGGTGCTTGGTCGATCCTTATGGCAATGTATCCGAATGCTAATATACCTACAGTACAACTCAGCCTAGATATGACAAAATCTCCAGAGATTCATTATGATTTGGCGAAGCGTTTAGCGCCATTACGTGATGAAGGTGTACTTGTGATAGGCAGCGGTAATATTGTTCATAATCTTGGTGTTTTTCTTACTCACGGACACATAAATTTTAATTGGGCAAAACGCTTTAATGAAGCAGCCAAGCGTTGCATTGCTTCTAAAAACCACCGCGAACTTATCAAATTCGAGCAACTAGACTCCGAGGCAAAACTATCTGTTCCCACACTCGAGCATTTCCTGCCAGTGCTTTATCCACTAGCCTTACAACGATCGGAAGAGTTTGTTTCTTTCTTTGGCGACGCAGAACCCAAGTCATTTTTTATGACAAGTTTTATTATTGGTGCGGCATATAAAATAAAACCGAAAGGCTGAATAGCGGATGGCCACATAAACCAGCACTGTATGATCAAAAGTGCTCACAATATACGTGGGTCTCTTCACTACATGGCCGGGTTATCCCCATTGAATTTAGATATCCACAAGCACAGGGATACCGCTAAGCCTTACTTATGTATAATGTCTACTTCTCATGGCTACACCATTACGTGCTCCCGGTCCGGCGGATATCGCCAGCAATGCTCTACGTGCATCCCCTCATAACTATGAAGCGGAACGTGCGCTGCTGGGCGCTATTCTTATGAACAATCGCTCATTTGAGCGTGTCTCCGATTATCTGCTCCCAGAGCATTTTTCTGACCCTGTAAACGGACGAATCTTTCGAGCTTGCTCAAAACTAATTGAACAGGGCAACCAGGCTAACCCTGTCACATTAAGAACCTACCTAGAAAACGACGAATTGGTTACAGAAGCGGGAGGTACCAAGTATATAGCATCCTTAGCTGCTGGCGCCGTGACTATTATAAATTCAGGTGAATACGGCAAAATAGTCTATGACTTATTTCTGCGCCGCGAACTGATCGCTATTGGCGAGGATATGGTTAATGAGGCCTTTGACTCAACACCAGACGACCCGGCCTTAGGCCAAATTGAAAGCTCTGAACAAAAACTCTACGACCTAGCCTCTTCTGGCACTTCGGAAAGCGGCTTTCGTGCGTTTGAAAACGTGCTGATTGAAGCGATTAACCTGGCAGAAGCAGCTCACCGGCGCGATGGAATATTAGCTGGCGTCACAACAGGGTTGAAGGATATCGACCGCAAGCTGGGCGGTCTTCATAAGTCAGACCTACTGATTCTGGCTGGGCGACCATCCATGGGCAAAACCGCCTTAGCTACCACCATCGCATTTAATGCAGCGCACTACTACGCTAATACTGACCGTGAAGAGGACAGAGGAAAGCAGGTAGCTTTTTTCTCGCTTGAAATGTCTGCTGAACAGTTGGCAACACGTATCCTTGCCGAGCGGGCAAAAATAAACAGCCATAGTATCCGAACCGGAGGTTTGTCTAACGACGATTTTGGGAGACTCGTGGTAGCAAGTCAGGAACTAAATGATCTTCCACTTTATGTTGATGATACACCAGCAATCACTGTTTCGGCGATCCGCACTCGCTGTCGCCGCCTTGCACGCCAAAGCCAAATACCGGGGAATAGTGGCCTGGGGCTTATCGTTGTCGATTACCTACAACTCCTCTCTGCCGCGAGAAGCGAACGTGCAGAAAACCGTGTTCAGGAAATTTCTGGTATCACCCGCGCGCTCAAGGCTCTTGCAAAGGATTTGAATGTTCCGGTCCTGGCACTTTCACAGCTATCCCGAGCCGTAGAATTGCGCGAAGACAAAAGGCCACAGCTTTCGGATTTGCGCGAGTCAGGCACTATCGAACAAGACTCTGATGTGGTCATGTTCATTTACCGTGAGCAGTACTATCTGGAAAGGGCGGAACCCCAGCAAAAGCCAGAAGAGGATAGCCATAAGCACCAGGAGCGCTATGTAAAGTGGCAAGAACGCTGCGAACAAGCTCACAACTTAGCTGAAATCCTTGTTGCCAAACAGCGTCACGGCCCAATTGGAACAGTAAAACTTCATTTCGAAGCTGATTTCACTCACTTTAGAGATCATATTGACGACGTTTATCTTCCCGAACCAATCAGCTAGAAAAACAATCAAACACGTGAGAGTGGTGCGCATAAGCTGGCACTTGCCCTTCTCCGACTTTCCGGCGATACAAGCCAGATTATGACTCCTACTACTCCACTCAGACCCCAAGCCCATGCCAGTGCTATTTTGACTGTCGACCTCACGGCAGTGGTCCAAAACTGGCGCGCTCTAAAACGCAAGCTAGCTCCAAACTGTGATACCGGAGCTGTAGTCAAGGCGGATGCATACGGTCTCGGCTTACAGCCTGTCGCACTTGCATTGAAAAGTGCTGGCTGCCAAACTTTTTACGTTGCTCATTTGGATGAAGGTATCACCCTGCGATCGATCGTAGGTATGGATGCGCGTATTATAGTGTTGCATGGTCCAATCTTTGGAACTGAACAAGAATTCGCGGCATATGAGCTAATACCAGTTTTGAATTCACCTAAGCAAATCAACTCATGGAGCACGTTTGCACAAACCAACAATATTGCCATGGAGTCTATTGTCCAAGTTGATACGGGCATGAAACGCCTAGGGTTGAGTGAACATGAATTTGAGGCGCTTATGGAGAGCCCTGACGGTTTTCTTGGGCTCATCCCGCTCGCGCTAATGAGCCACCTCGCCTGTGCGGAAGCCCAAAGTCACCCCTTAAACGAAATGCAAAGAATCCTATTTGAGACTATGTTATCCAAGTTCCGCAAAAAGTTCCCTAATACCAAAGGCACTTTGGTAAACTCGTCAGGAATTTTTCTGGGACATGACTTTCATTACGATTTTGCCCGGCCCGGAGTTGCCCTGTATGGCGTCAATCCTACACCCCAACTCCCTAACACCATGAATCCTGTTGTGCGCCTACAAGCTAAAATTCTACAAATCCAACATGTCAAATCAGCCGGGCCAGTAGGCTATGGGGCCACATTTCAGGCACCATATGGTATGAAGCTGGCCACAGTGTCCGCTGGTTACGCTGATGGTCTATTGCGCTCTCTGGGTAATAAGGGGCACGCTTATATAGAAGGATATTCCGTTCCGGTTGCTGGTCGCATTTCCATGGATTTGACCACTTTTGATGTTTCCAATGTTCCAGAATCGACACTAGATACAGCAACGGTCATAGACCTGATCGGCACACAGTATACATTGGATGATATTGCACGAGATGCCGGCACTATTGGTTACGAGATTTTGACAGCGTTAGGCCATCGCTATCACCGCCACTACCTTACGACCCAGGCAAAATAGAGACGGATTCCAAACCATGAACTTTCTCGCTCCGATTGGCCATGTCGCTCTAGCATTTCTAGCCCACTTAGGCCGATTGACCCTATTTGCTCTCACTGCATTATCTCATTGCGTGAGGCCTCCATTTTATCCACGCCAGATAGGAAAGCAGATAGTCGATATTGGTTATTATTCCTTGCCCGTAGTAGGCCTTACTGCAATTTTTTCTGGAATGGTTTTAGCGTTACAAAGTTACACTGGCTTCTCCCGATTCGCAGCTGGAAGCGAGAGTGCCGTCGCTAATGTAGTCGTGGTGTCTCTAACCCGTGAGTTGGGTCCGGTGCTAGCAGGCCTCATGGTTGCAGGACGCATCGGCGCATCTATGGCCGCTGAGATTGGTACCATGCGCGTGACCGAACAGATAGATGCGCTCACTACCCTATCCACTAACCCATATAAGTATCTTGTGGTGCCGCGCTTGCTTGCAGGGCTTCTGATGCTGCCTGTCCTAGTACTAGTAGCTGACATTATTGGCGTGTTCGGAGGCTATATGGTCTCCGTTTTCAAGCTGGGATTCAATCCAGCTAGCTATATCAACAATACCTACGACTTCGTCACTTTGACTGATATCGTCTCGGGCCTAGTCAAGGCTTCCGTCTTCGGTTTCATCATCGCGCTTATGGGCTGTTATTCGGGCTATTATTCTAAGGGCGGAGCACAAGGTGTGGGCGCGGCTACAACCAATGCTGTCGTCTCAGCCTCAATTCTAATTCTCACCTTCAATTATATTATCACTGAACTGTTCTTCGGCTCATGAGTACAACCAAAACAACACCAATTATTCGTCTGAAAGACTTACGAAAGTCCTTCGGGAACAAGGAGGTGCTTACCGGAATAGATCTCGATATTTATAGAGGTGAGTCCGTCGTTGTAATCGGTGGCTCAGGCTCAGGAAAATCGGTTCTGATTAAAAGTATTCTTGGCATTATTCAGGCTAACACCGGTATTATCGAAGTGGACGGTGAAAATGTGAGCTGTATGTCGACATCAAAGAGAGATTTGGTAAACCGAAAATTTGGCATGTTGTTTCAGGGCGGCGCATTGTTCGACAGCTTGCCGGTCTGGGAAAATGTAGCTTTCGGCCTAATTCATGGGAGGCGGATGAACCGAACTGATGCTCGAAAACGCGCAATAGAAACGCTTGGCAAGGTGGGTCTAGCGCCAGAATTGAGCGATCTATTTCCATCTGAATTATCCGGCGGCATGCAAAAGCGAGTTGGCCTAGCCCGTGCCATTGCCGATGAGCCGGAAATCGTCTTCTTTGACGAACCAACCACAGGACTTGATCCTATAATGGCCGACGTTATCAACGACCTGATTGTATCTTGTGTCAAACAACAAGGTATTACTGCGCTTAGCATTACCCACGACATGCGCTCTGCTAAGAAAATCGGCGATAAAATTGCCATGCTTTATGAAGGCAGGCTGATCTGGGTCGGAAATTCTGATGAGGTTGGACAGGCTGGTAATCCTTATGTCGATCAGTTCGTGCATGGTCGCGCAGATGGTCCGATAAAAATGCAGTTGAGGTGCTAGCTCTTTGGTCAAAGAACGTAAATCCTTTACCTGCCAAAATTGTGGTGCAAACACCGCAAAATGGATGGGGCAGTGTGAAACCTGCAGTGAGTGGAATACAATTACTGAAGAAGCTCAGCGGGAACATTTGCCTAAGGGCCTCAGCGGAGGGCGCGGGGGCCGGAAGATAAATTTCACGAGTTTGAAGGGTGCCAATAAGTCGCCACCTCGGATCTCAACAGGACTAATGGAGTTGGACCGAGTTTGCGGTGGTGGGTTGGTGCCAGGTTCAACAGTCCTAGTCGGCGGAGATCCTGGTATCGGTAAATCCACCATTCTTCTTCAGGCCTGCGGAGATTTGGCAGCTAACGGCTCGGTCGTTACCTATATAACTGGCGAAGAAGCAATTGATCAGATTCGCTTGCGAGCAAAGCGCCTTAAGCTAGATAAACAGCCGGTTATGCTAGCTACTGCAACCAATGTTCGGGATATCATCGCTAGTTTGGATAGAGAAAGATCGCCAGATGTGGTGGTGATTGATTCAATACAGACTATGTACGCAGATACGATTGATTCAGCGCCAGGAACAATTACACAGGTCCGGACTTGCTCACACGAGCTTATTAGACTGGCTAAACAGAAGGGCTTTGTGTTGTTTTTGGTAGGCCATGTAACCAAGGAAGGTACGCTGGCTGGACCTCGTGTCCTAGAGCATATGGTAGACACCGTCATGTATTTTGAAGGTGACCGTGGCCATCAATTTCGCATCTTGCGAGCTGTTAAAAATCGCTACGGTCCTACAGATGAAATTGGTGTTTTTGAGATGACAGGGCTCGGCTTACGCGAGGTTGATAGTCCCTCGGCCTTATTTCTAGCGGAGCGGCGAGGCAACGTCTCAGGCTGCTGTGTGTTTGCTGGCATCGAAGGTTCCCGTCCAGTTCTCCTGGAAATTCAGGCTCTTGTAGCGGCATCTAACCTCGGAACACCAAGGCGCGCCGTGGTGGGATGGGATAGTGGACGGATGAATATGGTCATAGCGGTTTTGGAAGCGCGTGGAGGCCTTGCCTTTGGTGGGCATGACATATATCTGAACGTCGCTGGTGGACTTAAAATTCATGAGCCCGCGGCAGATTTGGCGGTCGCAACGGCATTGATTTCAGCACTAAATGATGAACCAGTGCCAGCCAATGCAGTAGTATTCGGTGAAATTGGACTTTCTGGCGAAGTTCGTACTGTCGCTCAGGCAGAATTGAGGCTTAAGGAAGCAAAAAAAATGGGCTTTGAGACAGCCTGGATACCCCGAGCAGCGCGGAGTGGACAACTAAACCGCGCGAATAGTGCGGAAAAAAGTAGCGCTGGTAATACATCTCCCACCATTGGGACACACAAACGCGATCTTAATAACTTAAACAGTATAAAAGGAGCACCTCCAGCGCAAAACATGGCAATTCAAAATATGGGGCACGTACAAGACGTGATCGAAAAATTCGCCGGGACAAATCCCGGGCTTCAGAGGGACCGTAATTGATGGACGGATTCCCAGTCAATGGCTTAGACCTCGCGGTCGGGATCGTGCTTCTAGTCTCCGCTCTGCTTGCGTTTATGCGAGGGTTTGTCCACGAGGTATTGTCAATTGCCGCCTGGATAAGTGCTTTTCTGGCCTCGGTTTATGGCACAGCCCTTGCACAACCAATCTCACACAGCATTATCCCGATCACCTGGGCAGCCGACGCTACAGCTGCTGTAATTATTTTTCTAGTAGTGCTATTCGCTCTATCAATCGTGACTAATTCACTCGCCAAAACTATTCAAAAAAGTGCTCTAAATAACCTCGACCGTAGTCTTGGATTTATTATGGGCCTAGCGCGCGCCATGGTAATACTTGCGGTTGGTCTTTTGCTTATGAACTGGCTAGTAGATACAGACGGGCGTCCTTCATGGATGACGCAAGCAAAGTCCTTACCTCTAATTGAAATGACCGCCGATGGTTTAGTAGCAATAATTCCTGATGCGTTCTTGGCAGCCGAATCTATTGCCGAAGACGCAACTCAACAAGTTGAAAGTGTCGTAAAAGCAAAAGAAACCGTTGAGAAGCTAGCCGATCAAATGAAAAATACAGTTCCAGAAAAGACGGAGCCCGGCTATAGCGATCAGGAACGGGATGCTTTGGACGCTTTAATAGAAGATTCAGGCACGTCTCAATGACTAGAATAACGGGTAAACATATGATTACAAATCCGTTTATGGACGAAGACGACCACTTGAAAGAAGAGTGCGGTGTTTTTGGCATTGTCGGTGATCCAGAAGCTGCTGCGCATACTGCATTGGGCATGCACGCTCTACAACACCGTGGCCAGGAAGCTGCAGGTATGGTCACTTTTGACGGACAACAGTTTTACTCGCACCGCGGCCTGGGGCATGTATCAGAGAACTTCAATTCCGATACCGTTATGGAAAGACTGAAAGGCCACGCTGCTGTTGGTCACACGCGATACTCCACTACCGGGGAAACGATTCTGCGCAACGTGCAGCCATTATTTGCGGAGTATGAATTCGGTGGATTTGCTATCGGGCATAATGGAAATTTGACCAACGCACTAACCCTTCGAAGAGAATTGCAACGTCAGGGCTGCCTTTTTCAGTCTACATCAGATACAGAAGTTGTAACCCACCTAATTGCGCGTAACGAGGCAACAACTATAGAGGACAGGTTTGTTGATGCCCTAAGACAAATCGAGGGAGCTTATTCTTTTGTGTGCCTGACCAACGATTCTGTTATCGGCGCCCGTGACCCATTAGGGGTGCGTCCACTCGTTCTGGGAAAATTAGACGGTGCTCATATACTGTGTTCAGAAACCTGCGCCCTAGATATTATTGGTGCAGAATTTATACGCGATATACAACCTGGTGAAGTCGTGGTGCTATCGAATGGCACAATACGCTCTCTTCATCCATTTCCTAAACAATCGCCACGTTTTTGTATATTTGAATACATATACTTTGCTCGTCCTGACAGCACCGCAGACGGACATAATGTATACGAGGTACGCAAACGTATCGGAGCAGAACTAGCAAAAGAAAGTCCGACGGATTGCGACGTAGTGGTGCCGGTGCCTGATTCTGGTGTCCCAGCCGCCCTCGGTTTCGCAGCAGCTGCTGGTATTCCATTCGAATATGGCATTATTCGCAACCACTATGTTGGCCGCACCTTTATACAACCGACCGATAAAACCCGACACCTAGGCGTGAAGCGCAAACACAATCCAAACCGCGAAGTACTAGATGGTAGGCGTGTAGTGCTGGTAGATGATTCGATTGTGCGCGGTACAACCTCAACTAAAATTGTAAATATGGTGCGCCAGGCAGGCGCAAAAGAAGTGCATCTACGCATCTCATCCCCGCCGACAGCCCACCCGTGCTTTTTTGGCATTGATACACCAAGCCGTGAAAAACTCCTGGCTGCACAATTTGATGTAGCAGCAATGGCGAAGCTTTTGGATGTCGATAGTCTAGCGTTTATTTCTATCGATGGACTATACAGAGCAGTAAACGAGCCGTGTCGTAAAGCTGATAGGCCGCAGTACTGCGATGCCTGCTTTACAGGCGAATACCCTCTGCCGCTAACAGACCAGAATACAGGCACGATGCCAAAACAACTTTCGCTGCTGAACGAAGAGCGTCTTTGAAATTTTTGAAATGGGCTTAGATCCCATATAATTTTAGAGCATTGTAAGAAAAATTGAGATGAGTTTGTGGAATCCAAATCTCTGGATTCCCGGATCTATGAACAAATATTTGCTCAAAAGAAAAAGGATAGGCAGTGAACGCAAAACGTTTAAAGGGTCGCATTGCTCTTGTAACTGGTGCAAGCCGAGGCATTGGTCGAGCCGTTGCTTTGCGCTATGCCGCCGAGGGTGCGCATGTAGTAGCTTTTGCCCGTACCCAGGGAGGCCTTGAAGAACTAGACGATGAGATCCGCACCATTTCCGGTCAGCATGCAACGTTGATCGCAGAAAGTCTGACCGACTATGAGACAATTGACCAAACTGGCGCAGCACTGTTTCAGCGCTTTGGTAAACTCGATATTCTTGTAGGCAACGCAGCTATGCTCGGGCAGCTCTCACCTATGGGACATTACAAACCTAAAATATGGGAGGATGTCTTTAAGCTAAACGTACACGCGCAGTGGCGCATGATTCGCTCATTTGATCCGCTATTGCGGCAGTCGAATTCCGGGCGTGCGATATTTGTGACATCGAGTATTGCTCGCAACCCTCGCATGTATTGGGGACCATATTCTGCTAGCAAAGCCGCTTTAGAAAATATGGTACAAGTTTATGCTGACGAAATGGCACATACTAACGTGCGTATTAACATCATAGATCCCGGGGGCGTGCGCACTAACATGCGAGCACAAGCATTTCCTGGTGAAGATCCACTAAGTCTACCAGACCCCGAATCTATAACAGAAACTTTTGTAGAATTAGCTGAAGGTAATTGTACTAAGAACGGAGAGATTGTAAGAGCAAAAATAGAGGCAAGAGACAGGGCAAACTTATGATTTCCACTCGAAAACTCTTCCAATAGATTTAGTGTTGATAAACGCGTACTCAGAAATGTTTTTGTAAGTCCATGCCTTCGTACATGTGAGCAACTTCATCTAGGTAACCATTGAACATAAGAGTTTTGCGACGGATGAAGTCGCCTATGCGGCGTTCTGTGGCCTGCGACCAACGTGGGTGATCAACAGTGGGGTTTACGTTAGCCCAAAAGCCATACTCTGAAGGGATTTGCGTGTTCCAAGCAGTTCGCGGTTGTTCTGCAGTAAACGTTATACGCACAATGGATTTAATTGACTTGAAGCCGTATTTCCATGGCACTACTAGGCGAATTGGCGGGCCGTTTTGATTAAGTAGCGATTGGCCATAAGCCCCTACGGCAAGTAGCGAAAGCGGATTGAGTGCTTCATCTAACCGCAAAGCTTCTACATAGGGCCAGGGTAATGCGCTAGTGTTTTGGTTAGGCATTTCGGTAGGCCGCATAACGGTTTCAAAGCGTATAAACTTACAGCTGCCCAGCGGTTCAAAGCGCTTGACAACCTCTGCCAGCGAGATGCCCACCCATGGAATGACCATTGACCAGGTTTCGGTACAACGTAGTCGATAGACGCGCGATTCAAACGTATACGGGCGAACAAAGTCATCCACATCTAGTACACACGGCTTAGCACATAGGCCATCGATCATAATTTCCCATGGGCGCGAGATGAATCCGCTGGATAAGTTGATTGGATCGCGCTTATCCGGACCGAATTCGTTAAAATTATTATAAGAGAAAAACGAGGTAGGGAATGTAACGCTTTCATTTTCGCCTAACTGCTCGTAACCATCAACCACGTCTGTATTGAAGTCAGGGCCGAACTGGAATCCTTTTGGTGCGGCCAACGCTTTAGAATACGGACCCAGGCCAATAGTAGCCGAGGCCGAGGCTATAAACTGGCGGCGGTTTAAGTACATAGGCTCCGGCGTAATCTCGTACGAACGCGGTGTAGAGGCTTTTGTGATACGGTGCAGCATGATGCTATTATAGCATTGCTAAATCCCAGCGCTGGTAAACTTTTCACAGTATTCTTAAAATCAGCATAAATAAGAAATTAGTAAAACCGCGCCATAGAAAGTGCTAACTATAGAGTTAGCGCCAATATTTTGACATTTCTAACCTATTTACATGTATCTAAAAGACAGGGCTGGTAGACTATCAACCTTTGCCGTAGACTTGTTTTATGGCACGGGCGGGTACAAAGACAATACGATTAGCGGCGGCAGAAAACGCTATAGCCAAGCCGTTAGTATTAAGCAGTAATTCGAGCCCTGAAGATATTTTTTTAGCCACCGTGCCGCTAGCCAAACGGCGGCTTCGCGGTCAATTCTTTACTCCAACACCGATTGCAAAGCTAATGGCAGAGTGGGTGTGTGGGGGGACACCCGAACGTGTGCTAGATCCGGCAGCTGGCACCGGTATACTGCTGCGTGCTGTAGCAGAAGTGAGTAAAGCTCCGATAATGTTCACGGCCTTTGAAATCGACCCAAAGGCTGCAGACCTCGCCCGCACCCACGGACCGGCAAAAATGGATGTGCGAACAGCAGATTTCTTGCAGAATGCGACAAGTGAGAGCTTTGATGGCGTAATTGCCAATCCTCCTTATGTACGTCATCACGATGCATCATATACAGGCGATGTGATGGGTTCTCTATCCAAGCGGACAGGAATTAATTTCTCACGCCTTTCAAATATTTACGTCCCCTTTATAGTCAAATGCTTCGAGGCATTGGTGGATGGTGGCCGGGCGGCTGTAATTGCGCCCACTGAGTGGACAAATGCAAATTTTGGGGCAGGATTGAAAAAATTTTTATACACTCACGATGCTCTGCGCGACGTGATCTACTTTTCTCATACTGATACCATCTTTTCCGATAATCTTTCCACTGCATGCATTTTGCTAATGGAAAAGAAATCGCGGCGTAATAATGAAGTGCGCGGTTGGTTTTTAGATAGTGGAACTCGCCTGCCATCTCTGAATGAGCTTAAGCCTGGTCCAGGAGTAAAAGAGCGAATATTTAGCGGTAATAGTCTTTACAGCGCGCGCAAGTGGAATCCTTTGTTTGCGCACGGGACAGCAATACAGCATCCCGGCCTAGTGCCATTATCTGCAATTGCAACTACCAAGCGCGGACTAGCCACCGGTGCAAATTACTTTTTTCATTTGAGCCGAGTGGCAGCAAGGAAATCAGGTTTATGCGAAACCCGGTTATTGCGCTGCATCGGCAAGGCGGCCGATGTTCAGGGCCTAGATTTTACCGAAGCAGACTTTAGAGCCCTAGAGATGCGTGAACGGCGCACTAGATTGGTGGATTTACGCGGCGACCTAACCCCCGAAGAGGAGGCTTATGTGCAAGGCGGTGAGGCGTCTGGCCTTTCCGAACGCTATTTATTGCAAGCCCGCAAGCCCTGGTATGTGCAAGAACAACGCACTCCAGCTCCGATTTGGGCAGCAGTGTTTGGGCGCACGTCAATGCGTTTTATACTGAACACCGCGAAAGTACAAAGTCTGACCACTTTTCATGGAATTTATCCGCACGTTTCTTGTAAAGGTCTTAAAGAAGACGATTTCGCTAAGGCTTTATGCGCATGTTTAAACAGCGATTTTGTACAAACTCAAAGCTCTTTAGAGCGGCGCGTCTACGGCAGTGGATTGATGAAATTTGAGCCCCGTGATTTACTGCACATTAAAGTGCCTGACTTGCGGCAAACGCCGGTGCAAATACTGAATAACCTATGCATAACTTTTGATGCCCTAGTACGCAAGGACACTACTGAAAACCGAGCAGCCTTGAATTCCCTAGTGGTTGGGTTAACAAATTAATGTTTAGTTTGGGCTTCATAAGGATTTTTTGGTTTACGTAGATGTAAACGGATAGGTACACCACCCAAATTAAATGTATCACGAATACCATTTATAAGATAGCGGGTATAGGCGTCTGGCAAATCCATCGGCCTTGTAGAGAAGATCACGAATGTGGGTGGGCGTGTTTTAGCCTGCGTAATGTAGCGTAGCTTGACCCTCATCTTATGCATAGATAATGGTGGTGGATGAGCCTTCGTTGCAGCGGCAAGCCAGCGATTAAGTGCGGCCGTGGGTAAGCGGCAGTTCCACACATGGTGTATGCGCAAAACCTCATTCATGAGAGCGTTGACTCGTTGCCCAGATTTTCCAGAAATAGTAACTGTGGGAATACCACGTATCTGGGTAAGAGAAGTTTGTAGTTTATCGGACAGCATTTCTAATGCAAAATTCTTATCTTTCGCCACATCCCATTTGTTAAGCGCTATGACCAAGGCACGTCCTTCCTCCACTACGTGTCGAGCAAGGGTAAGCTCTTGCTTATCGAGCACTGCCTCGGCGTCGAGAACAAGAATAACTACTTCAGCCAGCCTAATTGCTTCAAAGGTATCACCAATAGAAAGTTTCTCGACAACATCTGTGACACGTGCGCGTCTACGCACCCCAGCAGTATCGACCAACCGAATTTGGCGCCCCTTGTAAGTCCAGTCGACTGAGACAGCGTCTCGGGTAACTCCTGGCTCCGGGCCAGTGAGCAAACGATTGTCTCCGAGCAATCGGTTAACGAGAGTGGATTTGCCAGTGTTAGGACGGCCAATGATTGCGAGCTGCAGAGGACGGGCAAATTCGACCTCGCTAATAACCTCATTACTGCCTTCTGTCTGAGAGATGATGTCATCGGAGGAGATATTTAGATCAATATCACCAGATGCGTGGTCTATGCTCTCACTACTCGATCGATGTGACTCGAAGGGTATAAGAGCATGGTATAGACTATCTAGCCCCTCGCCGTGTTCAGCAGAGATGGCAAGGGGTTCACCAAATCCAAGACGAAATGCATCATACAAGCCCACCTGACCTCCCTGTCCTTCGCATTTGTTGGCGATAAGAAGCACAGTCGTTTTATTTTTACGTACTAGTGCTCCAAATTGTTCATCTAGTGGAGTTATACCAGCACGTGCATCGATCAAAAATAATACTACGTCGGATTCGATTATAGCCCGCCGAGTTTGTTCAAACATAAGTGCTTCGAGCGTCCCAGCCGCGCTTTCTTCATAGCCAGCGGTGTCGGTAACAGTAAAAACGAGGCCAGAAAGTTCACCGCGCCCCGTACGTCGATCGCGGGTGATGCCAGGACGGTTATGCACTAGGGCAGAACGGCGGCCGACAAGACGGTTAAATAGCGTAGACTTTCCAACATTTGGTCGCCCGACAATAGAAATAGTAAACTTTGGCGGAGCTTCAAGATGTTTTGGCGTGAGGGCGCGTTTGGACATGGGTGTACTACTTGCTTCTAAACGACTTGCGATAGAGCCAAACTCTCGGCAATTACCTATAGGCGGTCAATTCGCCATCGTTGCCTAGCACAAACATGGTCTTTCTGGCGAAGACAGGCGGTAAGGTCGTGCCATCACTCAGCTCAATCTGTCCAAGCACCGCGCCAGTGTATGGCGAGAGCGACAGTGCGCGACCATCGGAGCCTACTACAATCAAGCGGTCTGACGCCACTGCGGGGCCGGCCCAAATGAGACGGTCCTCCTGCTCTTCTTCATCTTTGAAACGCGGTAATTGTGTGACCCACAAAATACGACCCGAGCGCGCATCAATGCACACCATTTCACTATCGATGGTAACCGCAAAAACAAAGTCCCCGGCGATCCAGGGCTGATATATACCGGGCACAGGNGCTTCCCAGACGCGACGGCCAGTGCGTAGATCAATGGCNACAAGCANGCCAGACTGACCGATNGCAAATACTCGGCCNCGATCAATNACCGGNCGNCCNGCAATNTCGGGCAAACTAGCTGCGGCTTCTGTNCGACGNACAGTGACNACACTTTCGCTCCAGATCACCGCACCGGTGTCTGTGCGCAGAGCNATCANTTCACCNCTGGTAAATGCAGCCACNATCACTCCNCCATCTACCGCNGGAGCAGTACCTCCGAGAAGAATGGTGGGTACAGAAGTGCCAGAGTATGTCCACAGCTGGCGGCCGTCGTCAGCGGCAAGAGCCACCACCTGATTCTCAACCGTTACAATGAATACACGGCCGCCATTAACTACGGGTGCCGCACGTACTGGGGTCTCCACTTGTGAGCGCCAGATCTCTTCACCGGTAACAGCTTCAAAAGCAAGCACCTCAGCTGCACCAGAAGTGGCAAAAAGCTTACCTTGATAAAGAGCGAGCGCACCGCTTAAGAAGTAAGGTTCATGACCAAAGAAACCACCAATATTTTTAAGGCCACTAATAAATCCGGCTTTCTCGCGATCCGGCACAGTTTCACGACTCCATGCGCGAAGACCTGTTTCTGTATCGAAAGCCCTGACCATACCGCCTGCATCCATAGTATAAATTAGACCATCGCCGACGACCGGTTCAGCGAACATGCGATTACGCAAATCTGAACCAACGCCAATATTAGATGACCACAGGTGTTGTGGACTGTCTCCAATCATTAGGTGGTGCATGGCGTGGTGCGACAATCCGCCCGCACCTGGCCAAACCGGCGTATCTTGAGGCCGGGGCAGGGTAATCTGTGTATCAACAGATTCGATATTGGGACGCAATTCGCGCTCAAGGGCGAGAATAGAAATGCGCGTTCCCGGCAAAATAGTATCGTCGCTATCGCCACCGAACAAACCGCCCACAGTGTCGCAACTTTGAAGTAGAAGCGCCATGAGCATCGGTAATAAGACAGCACGCATAACGTCAGCCAATGTGTATAGATTTATTTTTTTCAGCATCCACGTAGAACCGTTTTTAAGCATTTTCTTAAATTCAAGTTTTACCTTTATTATCGCAATAGTCATGACGGTGTATCTGACAAGTCATCTATATTTGCGTCAGTTTCCGAGGAAACACCTTCCGCAGCATAGAGATCAGCCAAATCTCTCGCACGGGACATAAGACCAGAAGGCGCAGACGGGTCATCTAAAATTTCTGCCAAATACTGCTGTGCACGTTTACGCGCCCCTTGCTTGGCAGCAAGTAAGGCTGACAACTCAAGCGCTGAATGCCGGAATGGCTGACCTAAGCCTGATAGGGGCGCGAGCTCAACTTCCAACGTGCCAGGATCAGCTGTATCCATCGAGTGCATAGTTTTTAATATAACCGCTAAATCACGAAACACTGGGTCGGAGTCCGAGGCGGCAAGTAATTCGTAAATAGAAAGAGCCTCGGCCATCTTATCCTGATCAATCAGTACAGAGGCCTCTGCCAACCGAGCGACTGAACTGTAGCCTTCGCCCGACACTTGTTTAATTGCCTTTAGTTTTGATAGCGCATCATCAAAACTACCGCTATCCACCGCTTCAGCAGCAGCAGCATAGGTCATGGCCATTTGTTCGCGACGTTCGGAAGCGTAGTTATTATAAAGTTGATAGCCAGACACGCCCGCCACTAAAGCTAATGCGGCACCAACAATATAAGCGCTATAGTTTTTCCAAAGATTGTTCATAGCCTCGTCACGAAGGTCTGACTCAACCTCAGACATAAAGCTTTCGAACTGCTGCTCCTCTTCAGACTTCTCTTCCTTCTTTTTCTTCTTGCCTGAATCTTTGGATGTGACGGTGCGCGCTGGCACATTAGTATCCTTAGGCTTGCTCAATGGAAATTTCCTTTCGTTCAGGGCCGTGGCCCTTTCTAGATGCGAAAGTAGATGAAAAACGCGCCCGAACATAATGACTTAGAGAGACTAACGCAATTGTGACGCCACGAGTTTGGCACATCATTGTAAAGCTAGAGACAGACCTAAATTGGGCAAAATTCAAGAATTCTTAAGCTCTTTTGTAGAAGAGTCTGCCCTACACTCAAATTCCCTCTAGGACAGCTCATTTTATGCGAGGTTTCCATGCGAATTCCTAGACTTAAACCCCGTTTAGCGGCGATTACATTGTCACTGGCTTTTGCCACCATACTGAGTGGCTGTGGTGGTGACCCTGACCGCATTTATGCCCAGTCTTTTGGATTTGTGTGCTCTAATCATGATAATGCTGCCGCCCGTGCCGCTTGCCGTGATAATTCCCCAGGCTTTGGCACAGAGACAGTAAGCCGCTTTTGCTATAAGACCATGGGCGATCCCAACTGTTTTGATAGGCCTGATCAGGACCGAAAAAACCAGGAACAGGGGTCTTCCGGGTATTAACGACCCTTTACCCTTTAAGCCGCATAACTTAACTATTCTAGACTGAATACTTCCACCTGCTCTTGCGCAGCAACGATCAGTCTGGAAAGATAGGCTATGTCACAAAGTGTTTCAGCCTGAGGTTTGAGGGCTATGGTTGCGGTCGTTCGCATCAGGGACTACCGACGCAAACCCCAATTCCTGCACTTTACCAGGGCTGAACTGAACCTTCTCCTAGGCCTTTATGCGACTCGTGTCAGCCGCGGCGAGTGGCGAGATTACGCTATAAACTCTGGAACAGACGCAGCTAGATTCATGGTTTTTCGGCGTTCCCAAGAGAACCCACTATTTACTTTTTCGAAGATTTCCTTACGCAAGGGCCATTCAAAGTTAGCAAGACAGAACCAGTATATTGTATCTAGCCAACAAAAAACGATTTCTCAAGGGCACAGTCTGAGCGAAGTTCTTACAGTTTTTAACCGGTCCATGAAATTGGTCACTGGTTAGGTTTTATGCAGCATCACTACAATCGATTCCATATTTTATTTAATTGTTTCTGCATAGGTATTTGTATTGAACCCGACAAGGCGGCGTTTGCCAAGATCAATAACTGGCCGCTTTATTATAGATGGTACAGTCAGCATAAGACTAATTGATTTAGTTTTGTTCAGGTTTTTCTTATCTACCTGAGGTAATTTTCGAAACGTAGTGCTGGCTCGATTAAGTAGGAGCTCCCACCCTAGCTCGTCACACCACGCCTTCAAACGAAAGCGTTCGATACCTTCGACTTTGTAATCATGAAAATTATAGGCAACGCCTCTCTCTGTTAACCATGTGCGAGCCTTTCGAACAGTGTCGCAGTTTTTAATACCATAGAGAGTAATAGTCATAGATTACTATATTTCAATTCTTCTTTTTCAACAAATCTAGCCGCATAGGCATTTTGAAAACAGCTCCACCAGGTTTCATATGCTGATCAAACTTTTCGCGTATTTCTTTGCGCTGTTCCGTACTCAAACGATAGTCTGAATGGGTAACCTTTACATACTGTTCCTCAAACGCATTAAAATCCGGAATCTTCAAACTGCTTAGAAAAAAGAGTTCTTCTACCAGAGTCATAGAGCCAGATAAAATGGTATCCCGAACCGATTCAAAAGCTGCAATACGTGTGTCCTTTTCGTCATTAAATACCCGCATAATTTCGTTAAAAGCACCGCGGAATACAGGCTCAATAATAAAGGCTACACCCTCTAGGTGGAGCACACGCCGTACTTCACGTAGTGCCTGGTCCATACGGTTTGCTGGAACATGATGAAGCGACTTAATCATAAGCACGGCATCAAAGCTCTCATCTGGTTGGGGAATTCTTTCCGCACTGCCGAACTCAAATTGGAGATTGGGGAGCGATTCGGCCTTTAAATTCTCGGCATGCTGAATAGTATCAAACTCAACAGCTACCACGGTTGCACTTGGCTCTGATGTTGCAATATTGCGTGCAACGTGACCATTACCGCAACCTAGATCAAGTATGCGAGCTTCGTTCAGTATCAAAAACTCGGTATACAAATCCTTCAGATCACAAACCGTCGCTCCTCGCGGATCCCACATTTGCATAGTATCGGGACTTACCATTCTTTTAATCCTGTAAAAAATGCAACGACAATGAGTTCTCAAAGTTTGTAATCTGAGGAAGACAGGTACAGGATTTTTCGCTGAAAAAAAAGGCACCTAAACAATGAATGTAGACTATTAAGGTGGAGCTGGCTGCAAAGCTCCCATGACTTGATTTTGTAAACTCTCTAATAGGAAAAACCCTACCGGCGACTAGCACCAGGGGTCATATAAAATTTAGATATACAGCTGCACAATATAAAAAGGGTGCCCGTTAGAGGCACCCCTTTTAGGTCGTTTTCTAATTTACCGTGTTCAACCAGATATTCTAATCTACCTGCGCTACCTCTGGGTTATCGCGGATAATGAACGCAGGAACACCGGTCATAGTATATGCAGATGAGATTGTGGTGTTTTCCCCTGTTTCAGGATCCGGGTCACCATCAGCCAGACGCCTAAGGGCGTAAAATATGCCGGGGACATCAACCGACAAATTTATCTCGTTCGTTACACCAGGCAAAGCAAAGCCTGAGTAAATCGTCCGCCATGACTGATAACCGCCAAGGATACCATCCATCGTACCATCCTCGTTCAAACTCAAGCGAAGACGAGCGCGGGTCAGGTCGTAGTCAGCAATCGCGAGCGGGTCACCTGTCATGTAAAATTCAAACTGGTCGGTCAACACCACACCGTTGACGATTTTAGCTTTAGTAACATTTTGGGAGAGAGGCGCTGGATTAACTTTAAATGTCATATCCTTCACAACTTCACCTGCGACATCCCGCGTGATCGGATTAAGAGCACGAAAAATACCGACTGTCACGTCATCGTCGTTTTGCATATCGTCTATACCGCTAACTTCCACCAGCCACGCACCCGTAAAGTCGCGGGTCATATCCCATTGAATATAGGGATACGTTGGACGTTGAGGGGGCATAGCCCGCTGTGTTTCGAAGCACCCCAAGGCGCGGTAAGCGTTGTTATCAACGCCCGTCTCACCTGTCTCAGGGTCCATGTAGCCTCCGGTTTCCTCGCGCCCATCAAGATTAAAACCATAGGCCTGCCCTGCCACTGCGGTTTTGATCTGCGGGTCGGGTGTGGATGTGGGAGTTATATAAACATTGACGGGTTTGCCATCGATAATACCCCGGTCCGTTGCGATTTCGTAAATTGGATAAGGGAAGTCCTTATAAATTTCCTCGATTTCAGAGTCGGTCTTACCCATTTCTTTAAGTATTCTTTGAAACATTTCATCAGCTTTTGGATTGAGACCGTCAGGGCAATCTATATCTTGCGAATAGGTGGCAATATGGAACCAGCTAAGCACGAAGCTTTTGGTTTCTCCCGCCATCGCCATTGGTGTGGTAAACCCCGCTGTTAAAATACCAGCAGCGAAAAGTCCTACTAAACTGAGACTTTTGGTATTTTTACTATTTAGCATCACAAACCTTCCTTTGTATTTCATATCAAGCAACTGGCCTACCGCATCGCCTACTGAGTGGCGACACGCCAGTACAACCCGAAACGGAACTCAGATGGCGCCAACTTTCTGATATCTTCATTGATTACAAAAAGATCATAAACATCGTTACCATTGATATCGCCGGCCTCGACATCACCTGCGAAGGAGTAAAGCCCATAACTTTGATAAGCCCATTGTTTAGTGCCATCCTCGCGGATCAATACCGACCAGTCACCCCAAGTTTCCGCATCAGCTGGGGCCGCAAGTGGGGTCCAAAGGTCGAGGCAAGGGCCGTCACATCCTTGAGCCCCAATAGACCTACCTACCGCCGGAACGCCCTTAGCACCGCCGCGAGCGGCATGGTTGCCGAGACCCATATATTTAATCGTATCCCTAGCATAGAGGGTCTTACCATCCGACGTCGTTAAATAGCCTCCATGCTGGGGGTTGGAACGAATTTCAACTACATCGGGCTTGAAATAACGAGCAACCATCGCAACTTCTATGCGTTCATCAACACCGCGCCCAGTGGCATCACCCAGTTCAACGTCACCAGTAAAAGTAAAGAGAGGACGCCCCTTGAAGACCCATTGGCGAATTCCATCAGAGCGCTCAACAACCGAAAATTCACCTAGATTCCGTCCAAGAAAGGGGGCTGGAAATGGCTCCCATTTATCGAGGCAAGACTTCGCGCCACAGGGATTGGGTGCTGCATCATGCCCAACGTCACCATCAAATACATAAAGCGGAAAGCCGCTACTATCTATCAGCGAATGACCATTGGCATCAGCAACATTGCCAACACCGATTCCAGCTGGGATCAACATGGAATTTTGAGATTGCAAAGATGCCGCATGCCAAGTTTCGTCATCGGCACCATTACCCTCTGACTGACCAATCTGCTTGTCTTTGATATTTGTATACAATGGCTTGCCTGCATAGACCCACTGTATGGCTCCATCAGCCCGAACAATCGTCGACCAATCACCGAATGACTCAGCATTTTCTCCAGCAATAAAAGGCTGCCAAGTCTCCAAACAAGACCCAGTGCACGAAGATTTGCCCACAGGATCTTTGTCTGAGTAATAAAGCGTTAGGCCATCAGCATTAGCAAAAATAGTTTTTTTGCCAGCTTGACTAGAGCTTGACCCTGGAACGACTACACCTTCACCGACGGTAATGACCTGAAATGTGACACCTGGCGGGCTAGATAACGGGGCAAAAGCCGCACCCTCATCAACCGATTTTGCCCATGCTGTCCCAACAGCAAATACAGCCATCGCAGCCACAGCCGCAGCCGTTGTCAACTTATGTACACGCATTTAGCCTTTTCCTTCCTGGACGCCTACGTAAACCAATCACAAAGAGAAATACTTTTAGGCAATCACTTCAGAAATAGTTTTTGATGTCTCCATACTGTCCGTGCCCCAGCTACCGACTGGCAGGCCCATAACTTGTTGTGCAGTGAGACCAACACGCGTGGCCGGATCGCCATTGGCTTGGACGTGAATACCAGTCTTCATACGACCATTTGCACCACCTGCGGTGATAAGTGGCATGTTCTCAAGACTATGAACTCTAGCGTAGCCTGTATCAGTGGCGGCTAGCATAAGAGTACGGTCCAAAAGTGTACCATCACCTTCCCGAATATTATCGAGGGCTGAGATCATGGTGGCGAGGCCTTCCATGATTCCATAAATGAAAGATGTAACGGTCTTTTGGTAGCCAACCTCGCCGTCGACCGGCTCTTCGTGGGTGTAGGCATGATGGACCATCTGACTGCCCGGAAAACGCAAGGAAGAAGTTGCATCAGCAAAGGTCACATTAAAGATACGTGTCTGACCGCATGCTAAAGTGTGTGCCAGAAGTTGTGCGAAGAGCGCATGATTCATGTTGACAGAAGCAACCTCCGTGCCGAGTGGAGCATCATCGTCTTTACCAGGAACAGAACAAGCCTCCAGTGGTGCGGGCTTTTGCGATTCGATTAACAACTGATTTTCAATCTGCCGTAATGATGTGAAATATTCATCGAGCCGAGCACGATCGGAAGCACCGAGAGTGCGCACTAAGTCCTGGCGTTGTTCCTTGACCACTGAGAGCATACTCTTACGAGCTAGAACAATGGGATCAGGTGTAAATTCATCCGCATTTGGATCCTTGAATTCTGGACCAAAAATCCGAGCGTAGAGTGCTGCGGGTGAAGGTTCTGCCGGATTTATGACCGTGCCAGCTCGGTGGCTATAGCTGTGAACTGGATTGCCTGTAGCGGTAACTTCAAGAGACCGGAACCGTGTTTTCGTTCCAATATAATCGCCGATAATAGCGTCAATGGTCGGAATTGTGACGCGCTGAATGCGCGGTGTAGTTCCAGTTAGCACAGACATATTACCTGTAAAGTGCGTAACTAGCGGTCGGCCGTCGAGAAAGACACGCAAACCCGTGTAAAGATTGATCTTGTCCTTAAACGGCATCAAGGCTTCAGTCTCAGGACCAAGACTATTGAATTTACCAATGACATCAGGCTCCCAGCGGCCAGGATTTAGGCCGAGGCCCCAAAACCAAGTGCCAAAAACCGAGGGCAACGGCCCACCTGTAGCAGCCAGGGCTGTGCCATTCTCATTAAGAAAGCAATCCAGGAACGGAAGTCCAACTGTTATAGCCCCTCCGCCCATCATGCCGCGAAGAACGTTGCGGCGGCTTGCAAGTCTGTTAACTGCACTCATTGTTGGTCTCCTATTGAAGGTTAGTTGCAGCCGAGGCAATTGCAGGCGCGTCGGCTTCGGCAGGCACGACGCGGAAAAATGTATCACTGGTGGCGATACTCTTGAGTAACGAGGTTACACGGTAACCATTTGCTTCAAATTGTTTTAAGAGAGTATCCGCTATCCAGCGTTTCTCGCTTTTGGTTGGTTTATGTCCAACGCTGTAGGCGAAAAGGCGATCGACCAAGCAGGATACAGCAGCAGGGCTATCGTG
The DNA here is from genome assembly GCA_002712165.1 of Fidelibacterota bacterium. Taxonomy (GTDB): domain Bacteria; phylum Pseudomonadota; class Alphaproteobacteria; order Rhodospirillales; family Rhodospirillaceae; genus UBA11612. Next base: position 22,152 of record PASS01000035.1, on the reverse strand, counting down.
AAAGGCTTGGCCCAACTCGTTCACCGTGGTGAAAGGGATACCGTCAAGATTTCCCGCGAGATCTATTAACTCACCATTTTCACGCGTGCGGTACCCGGCAATTGTATCGAAATTTTCAAGAGCAAGCCCGATAGGATCCGTGATTTTATGACAACCCGTGCACATTGGTTCAGTAGCATGGGCATTAAGTCTAGCGCGTGCCGTTTTATGCACTGGGCTTTCCGTATCCTGCACCAGAGTAAAGTTCACGTCACCTGGCGGTGCTGGCACTTTCTGACATAGGATAACTTCACGCAGAGCTTTTCCACGGTCGGTAGGGGAGCTACGACCCGGTGGTGAATGTAAAGCTACGAAACTGGCATGAGTGAGAATTCCCGCTTGGGGTGCATCCTCTGCATACTCGTAAGGTGCCCACGATTCTAGCAGTGCATCATCTGTATCAACCGGCAAACGGTAAACAGCTCCAAGACGCGGAGTTAGAAAAGTCTTTCCAGTTGTAAACAAGCTACGATAATCGCCGTCCTGCTCGACTAAGTGCTCAACGATAGTGCGCAGGGTTTGCTCCTTAGCGTCCTCAGCCAGCTTAGCCGAGAATTTTGGGTATAGAGTGGCATCTTTTGCAAGAGTGTCAAATGCGTCAAACCCGAGCATGTCGGAAAAAAACGCACGGATACCGCTCTCAACACGGCGTGAAGCCAACATACGATCGACCTGTTTGGCAACACCACGAGTAGTGTGTAAATCTCCACGCTGAGCTGCTTTTAAAAGCTGGTCATCGGGTGTTGAATTCCAAAACAAGAAACTGAGTCGCGCAGCTTTTGAATAAGAGTCGAGGCGCAGTTCTCCGGGATGATTGGGATCAGGCTCAGAGATTTCCTGGACAAAAAGGAATTGTGGTGCGGCCAGCAGGTTCCCGATACCAAGGCTAAGTCCTGTGTAAAAATCACCGAGCTCTTGTGTGACCTCGGCTGTGCCCTGAAGAACCAAATCGAGCTCTTTGTCTGTCATTGGGCGGCGGAACAGATAGCGACCAATTTCAGAAAGAATTTGCCGAGCGCAATTTTCATCGGGTTCTGTTGATGAGGCCGGTACGCATGGAAGCAATGTCGCCCGCTGATCCTCACTAACAATTTGACTACCAATACTGCGTGCCATCTTGTCATATTGTTCAAGGCCAGAGGCCGTGACACTTACATAGCTCGCCCCGACAGCCATGAGGCCCTCTTCGCGAATATCAGGCTCGAAGCGTCCGCCCAGCTGTATTGTCGATCCGAAAACGTCGGATATAGTCTGACGGTACTGATCTTGAGTAAGACGACGCATAGCTACAGGGCCACCGACAAATTCACCACTTTTCGGAGAAATAGCAGTACTGGAATCCACTATCATACCCGCTGGTGTGCACGCGGCCAGTAATCCAATCAACGCCACCGCTATACCAGCGGCTTGAAACTTTAACCTCATAATTGGCAATCCTCCCATGCGAGCGCACCCGCAGGTATCATATTTATCAAAGAATACTAAAACGATGAAAGGGGCTCGAATCCCGTGCACCGTCGTTAGTATACATAATAGTTGGAACAGCTTCGACGAACAAATTAAAGTATGTAACGACCCTCGACAATTACAGAGTGATTTGCAGCTTTGGGTATTTACCTGATGAGGCCTATAAGGCTGTTTTGTATCCCCAACCATTTCCAAGGCAGATAATATAATAAATTACAATCAGTTATAGAATTATTACCATCAATAGACTCCATCATTCGGATGATGAAGTTATCCAGAAGAAATCACGGATATTTTAGATATCCGTTCAAGTTTTTTCCAAACCACTAGACTTAAAACTGTTTATCTACAATGCCTTATGTCCCCAATAGGGTAAATATAAATGGTGTATGCCGGTTTTCATGCTTTCTCAGCGGGTGGCAAATCATTTCAGTTGTATTGAAACCACAAACTACCGCCATGGATAACCTCACTGACAGTAAACTGATCCATTTGCTGTTGGAAATTAGCAGCATTATAGGACGAACCAAATAACACTTTTGCGCGAGGGTTATCTAAAAGAAATGCATATAATAAGTATTGCTCTTCCCAGTACCGATGTTCTTCAACCCAATATTTAGGAAAAACAAATGGTAAAAAAATATCGTGAAAGTGAACATAAATCTTTTTAGATATATACGGCAAAATATTACTAATAATGTGAATAACGTCAGAGCCCTCTTTAACCGTATGAGTAGAGTCGATGAATAATATGTCGCCTTCATCTAAACTCTCATCAATTTCTTTCGCTGATATTTCTTGCGCTTTTCTTTTAAAGATCTCCACACCAGATACTGCTAATAAAAATTTGCTTGGGTGAGGCTCATTAGAAATAATTGTATTATCTGTCCCGTTCTTTATGAGAGCCTCTCTTGCCACAGAAGTTGAATATCCACTTCCAATTTCTACGATGGTTTTAGGCTTTAAATGACGAACAAAGCAGTAATATGCCATAGCATCAGAATGGGAAAACATTTCATTATTTGAAAAATATTGTCCATCAGTCCCTATAGGGTTGTCCGGTGGTGTAAACTCTGCTTGATACTGACTCAAATTTGATAAATATTTTTTTATAAATTGCTCATCAAAAACTGACGGGTGATTGTAGATTTGCTTATTTATATTTTTTTTGTAATGGGTCTCTAAATCGTCGACCAACGGTACCGATGAGTAAAAATTAGATGGCGTTATATTCAGTCCGTGCTTCTGCGTCAGAATTTTAAATTCTTTTTGGATTAAATTTTTATGGAATCCTTCCATAGAAATTAACTCTAATATTTTTAGTTCGGTTTTACTAAGGTCCATTTTCCTTCCTTTTAACAGCACAGAACTAGTGACCGCACGGATTCTGCGAGCGAATCGAGAAGCAACTGCCAAAAATGATTGATATATTTTCATTTTATTTAGCCATCGTAACTTATGATTCTTATGTGAATCTATAACTCCTGCAAGGACTAGTTAAATTTTGCTCGACATTTGTAACTGTGATTATAATGATCTACTTTCACAGTGTGTAATATTAATAGATTAGTTATTCAGCAAAATTTAATGGCCTACCAAAAAGTATTACGCCTTTTCAGCCCGGTTATATTTTTGGCACTGACCGCCTGTTCTCACGCTCAGTATGGTAAAGAGGCGAACGATAATACCATAAGTGAATCTACGAGGACCTATTCTCAGATTAATAATTCTTACTTTGATCAGATCGCTTTAGCTCCTTCTAAAGCTAAAAAGGACCGGGCAGCTATCTTGGCACTGCAAGGTGAATATAGAGTGACTTTCGATTTTTTTGAGACTGTCATTTTAGCCAACAAGTATGAAAGGTTTCCGCCAAAAGAAACGAGTGGTTTTGAAACGGTTATTGTAATTGAAAACACAGCCGAACGTATTGCACTACAGCACATACTGGTAGCGGGCGGTGGCCATATAATCAAACATTGGCGACAAGATTGGTACTTTGAAGCAACAGAACGATTCGAATTTACCGAGTATCAGACATGGGAAATTAAAGAAATCGCACTGAATAAGCGTAAGGGCTTCTGGACACAATGTGTCTACGAAGTATCTGATGCTCCCAGATACTGTGGTACAGGGCAATGGAACCACCGATACGGTGTGTCCACCTGGACTAGTGATCGAAGCTGGAGGCCATTACCACGCCGCGAGTACACTGCAAGAGATGACTATAACGCGCTTAACGTCGAAAACCGGCATACGGTAACTCCCCGCGGCTGGACGCATGAACAGGATAATACAAAAGTGATCCGCCGAGGAGAAACAATGGATCAAACTATTGTTCGCGAATTTGGATTTAATGATTATCAAAAAATTGATGGGTATGATTTTAGCCCTGCATATGATTACTGGCAGAAAACAGAAGCTTATTGGTCCAGAGTTCGCAGCTTTTGGTCCACCAACTTTCAGCGCGACGGCTATGTAATACTTGATACACCAGTTGATGGCATGGCGGTTATTAATGCTACCTTTGAGCAAGCTACAGCCACTATAGAAAGTGGTGTGATACCAGACACAGAAGACATCTGGTCGCTTTTGAAGCAATGGGTAAACACCACCGCACAAGCTAATAGTCCTTGATCTAAGACTGCAAAGTTTCTACTCAGCGGGACTAATCATTTGTTCTGGACGCACGTGCTTGTCAAAATCACTCTCGCTTACATAACCAAGCTTAATGGCTTCTTCTTTCAGGGATGTCCCATTTTTATGTGCAGCTTTCGCAATCTCTGTCGCTTTATCGTAACCAATTGCAGGCGCAAGAGCCGTTACAAGCATTAGGGACCTGCTCATTAATTTGTTAATGTTTTCTTCATTGGCAGTAATTCCTGACACACACCGGTCCGCGAAGCTGACTGATGCATTGGCAAGCAGCTTAATAGATTGCAGCATCGCATGAGCCATCACCGGCTTAAAGACATTAAGCTCGAAATGACCTTGGCTACCAGCAAATGAAATAGTCGCTTGATTGCCATGCACCTGGGCACAAACCATGGTTAACGCTTCGCACTGGGTTGGATTAACCTTTCCAGGCATTATTGAGGATCCGGGTTCATTTTCCGGGAGCGCAAGCTCCCCTAGGCCAGAACGTGGACCAGACCCAAGAAACCTTATGTCGTTAGCAATCTTGAAGAGCGAAACGGCGAGTGTATTTAAAGCGCCATGAGCAAATACATAAGCATCATTAGCAGCCAAGGCTTCGAATTTGTTAGATGCTGTTCGAAACGGAGCTCCAGTAATTTTAGCAACTTCAGCCGCAAATAGCTTATCAAATCCCTTTTTTGTATTTAGGCCAGTTCCCACCGCCGTTCCCCCTTGGGCCAAGGCATATGTACCATCAAGAGCAATTTCGATTCTTCTTATGCCAAGCTTCAACTGTTCTCCATAACCACTGAATTCCTGACCTAGCGTTAAAGGAGTCGCATCCTGTGTGTGTGTTCGGCCAATTTTTACAATATTTGCCCACTCATTAGCTTTATGATCCAACTTTGACTTGAGATGCTTAATCGCAGGTATCAATGTGTTTTGTAACTCGATTGAAGCGGCAATATGCATGGCCGTTGGAAAAGTATCATTAGATGACTGACTCATATTACAGTGATCATTTGGATGAACAGGTGTCTTTGAGCCTATCTCACCCCCTAGAATTTCTATCGCTCGATTCGCAATAACTTCGTTGGCGTTCATATTCGTTTGCGTACCTGAGCCGGTTTGCCAAACCACCAACGGAAAGTGGGAATCAAATTTACCCTGAGCAACTTCACCAGCAGCTTTATCGATGGCATCAGCCAGTTTTGCATCAAGTTTACCCTGGGCCTTATTCACGCGAGCACAAGCCTGTTTAATTATCCCGAGCGCCTGAATAATCGGCCGGGGGATTAACTCCCCTCCAATTGGAAAGTTGATAAGGGACCGCGCTGTCTGAGCCCCGTAATACATATTACTAGGCACCTCTAGAGTACCGAATGAGTCTGACTCTGTCCGAACGCTATTGTTCATAAGTTTCTCTCAATTCCCCGGCGCCATTTATCCGGTCTAAGCAATGAGCGAGGATCAATATCTCACCGTCATCCCGTCGGCAAGGGATTGACGATAAGCCATCAGAGCTGGCGCCAACCCAGCAACAGTTGAAGCAATCATAACCAGCCCCAAAATCAACCATTCACGGGGCATCGGGGGCACAATGGGGACAAACAGGCCCAGGTGGGTTTCAATCATTGGTTGGAGAATTGTCATACCCAAATAAAATGAGAGCAGCCCCATAAGGCATCCAAATCCAGCAATTAGGATCGCCTCAGCTAAAAACATTATGCCAACGTATAAAGGTCGAGCACCCACAGCCCTTAGGATAGCCATTTCACGGCGTCGCTCGCTAAGACTCGCCAGTAACATAGTTACCATACCAATCAATCCGCCGACGACAACCATTATAGCTACCGCACTCAGGGCCGTTTCAGCTGTGCCTATGACGCCCCAGAGCTCCTGCAAGGCGACACCGGGAAGAATGGCTAGTAAAGGCTCACCCGAGAAAGCATTAACGTCGCGCAGTACTCTAAAAGCGCTTAAGCGTGATTCCAGGCCCACCATAAAGGCAGTGATAGACTTTGGTGTTAAGTCCATATTTCGTACCGCTTCAGCACCGACTGCCATGCCAGGAATTGGTGCACCCCCCCTCCAATCGACATGGATTGCTGTAATTCCCTCAAGACTAACGTGGATTGTGCGATCGACCGGCGTACCCGTGGGCGCTAAAATTCCCGAGGCTACGAAAGGTTTATCCTCGTGTTTGATGAAACCAGCAGCGCCAATCCCGTGATCAATAACAATCTCATCACCTAGCTTGTAGCCAAGTGACTTAGCCACTTCTGCGCCAAGCACAGTTTCAAAGACATCTGTAAAAGGTCGTCCAGCCTGAAATTTGAGCTTACGCTTCTGGGCATAACGGTAATGAAGAAAATAAGTTTCACTGGTTCCCATAACCCTGAAACCCCGGTGAGAATCGCCAAGAGAAATTGGGATAGTCCACTTAACATCTTTGCGCTTAGCAATAGACTGGTAGCTTTTCCAGCTGATATTATTCGTAGCATTACCAATGCGAAAAACAGAGTAAAGTAGTAATTGAATTGACCCACTGCGGGCACCAACGATCAGGTCTGTTCCAGAAATTGTGTTAGCGAAGCTGAGTTTTGCATCGTGCCTTACTTTTTCTACACCAAGAATCAATAATACACTGACTGCTATAGCAAAGACCGTTAAGACTACGGTTAGTCGCCTATTTATTAGACTTTGTATTGATAAATTAAGTAAAGCTCCTAAGGGCATCACTTTTGAACTGCCTCATTGATATCAGATAACTTGATTTTACGGTCAAAGTGGCACGCCAGGCCAGGGTCATGACTCACCAACAACAAAGTTGCGCCAGAGTCCGNAATCTCATCGAAAAGAAGATTNAAAAAAGTTTGTCNAACATCGTGATCTAGNGCAGACGTGGGTTCGTCAGCGATAATCAACTCAGGNAAACCAATTANAGACCGNGCGGCNGCAACCCGCTGCTGCTGACCTACGCTCAGTTCGAATGCTGGAGAGTTTTTAATAGTGTCTTCAGGCAGCTGCATTTTCATTAACAGGCGAAAAGCCTCTTCCTTGACACTATTGGATTTTTCTAAAGCCAATTTAAGCCGCCGCTGGGAAAATTTACAGGGCAACTCCACATTGTCTATTGGTGAAAGGTATGGGATCAGATTAAACATCTGAAAAATTATACCTATGTGATCGGCCCGAAATGCATCGCGCTTAGCGCTCTTTNACTGAGTGAGTTCAGCACCATTAACCTTAACGGACCCCTTTTCAGGCAGCACAACACCCCCCAGTATGTTAAGCAGAGTCGTTTTTCCGCAACCGCTAGGGCCTTCAAGAAAAACCCTTTCCCCAGCGCTTACCTTAAACTCCGGTATATCAAGTATGGGTGGTGTTAACCGGTGCCAGCGGAAGCGAACTTCGCTCATCTCAATCATCGTGGCACACACCGTATAATTGGCTCTTTAAAAAGCCAGATTTGGAGACTTAGCTGTCAACTCTGCAGCTCCTTGGCCTCTGGGAGTTATCCATTCTGCCTCCAACTCGTGGGCTGAGGGGAATACATTAAAGAAACCAATTTCGGCACTAGTCATCTTGCTAGGCTGTTCACAGTGAAAGTGATAATGGGCAATGAATTCTGAATGTACTTCTTCAATTGAATTTTCATGCTCATGCTCATGCTCATGCTCATGACTTTGGTTAGACTCTAATTTTTCATCATCCATTAAACCCGAAACGACTTCGATCTCTTCAGCACGACACATCGCTTCAGATGATAGTGTGATAATGCGGTCTACATCACGAAGAGCCTTAGCGGCCGCAGCGACGGCCATCTTTTCATCTTCAGACGAGGCAGTGTGCTCAAAACCGACAGCATCTGCTCCTGGTATACTCAGTTCAATTTCAACATCCTTCCCTTCGGAAGCGATCAAAATTCGTCCAACACCATGCTCATGAGCAGGCTCTGCGGCCTCTACCATTTGCGCTATAAGTAATGACGGCGATAGCGTTAAAGCCGAATAAAAAAACATATTTCGAGAAAATAAAAAAAACATTATTAAGCCCTTAAATAAATTCAGTCTTCATAAGGAGTGACCTCAATCCCATCCAGCGAGTAAGCCATGTCAATGCCAGAGCTACCATCTACAAAAGAAAGAGATTTGCTCATTGGTTTAATTGATAAGCGGCCTGTAATCCAGACTGGTTCGTACAAGTCCTGAAAAGAATGAGCATTGTTTAGATTTACGTATACAATTTGATTGGGGGGCGGGGGTGGCACATGAATGCATGCGCCAACATATGGAACTAAAAGTAGTTCTTTAACCCCCATATCCTTATGTTCAAGCGGNAGCGCGTAACCAGGAAGACGTACAACTAGGCCCTCCAATTCTCCATTAGTCATTTGGTTGCGTCTCGTGACCTCTTNTTCTAAGCGATCATAGGCCGANATTAGCTCTTCAANATCNAATCCTTGCCGAGTAAGTTTTAGCTTAATTTCTTTTCCATTATCATCCTGCGGCTTTAGATTGCGGGTACTAACCAAGAACTCTAAACCCAAAAGCTGCTCCTCGGTTAGATCACCAAAGGGGTGCTCCAAGGGTGTAGTTTCGGGTAGCAAATTACTCCAACTGATCGTTCGCGGCATCGTTTCAGCAGCAGTGGCCTGAAAGACCATCAGTGTGGTAAGTATGAAAGCTGCACGGCAAAAATATGTCATGATTTTAAAAATTNGNATTCTCCGTAANTAGGATNATTTTACTAGCTCGATGAGGTTAATNGATTGAAAATTGCAAAGTGGATTCTAGGAATCCTNATCATACTAGTTGCTACAGCCACTGCCTTTCTATTCAAAGCTGACTTGCCTGCCACAACGGTAGACGCCAAATACACAAACTCTGAATCCAGATTCCTCACGATGGAGAATGGTAGCCGAGTACATTATCGTGATCAAGGCAACGCGGCAGGTTTACCTGTGGTACTCGTGCATGGCGCTATGGCATCACTGCACACTTGGGAGCCGTGGGTAAATATTCTAGGCCAGCAATATAGAATCATCACTCTCGATCTTCCCGCTCACGGACTTACTGGACGAGTGCCCAACTCTAAATACGGAGCTGACGCCTTTATCAAAACCATAGGTGCTGTAGCCGACAGCGCAGGTATAGAGAGTTTTGTACTTGGTGGAAGTTCCATGGGGGGCGGAACAGCATGGCGCTTTGCCCATGCCTACCCAGAGCGTGTAATAGCCTTATTGCTCGTGAATTCCGTACCACCAGGCAACTGGCAGCGATTCTATGCCAAAGGAGACGCAAGAAAATCGAGACCTGCGGCTTTCACCCTACTGCAGCAGGACTGGTTTCGCACCATTGCCCGCTATTTGGACCCTGAACCACTGATCGGCCGGGCACTGCGTTCCGTCTACAATGATTCTTCGGTGGTGAATCAGAAACTTATCGACCGCTACTACGAACTAATTATGCGTGAAGGTACCCGTGCCGCGATTCTTAGTCGCCGACGCCCTTACGGTGAAGCAGAACCTCAGCCAATAGATCTGGCTCAACTGACACAACCCACATTAATCATGTGGGGCGCGCAAGATACGGTAATCCCGGTATCAGTGGCATCATTATTTGAAAAATACTTACCCAATACTACAACCGTTATTTATCAAGATTTAGGCCATATCCCCATGGAAGAAGATCCTGTGCGCTCAGCGGCAGACGTCATACAGTTTTTACAGTCACTAACACCTACGCATGTTGAAAGTTCAAACCATGNGCCCAAAAAAACACATCATCCCTAATCAATCAAATATTTCATACATACTAATCTTGACCGCTTAGTGTTTCTGGATACCTATTCTAATATTTTATACCAAACCGGTATTTTTCTTTTTTTCCATTTACTAAAATGGGCTTTCTCTCCGATATAAAATTTTTGGTAAGCGACCACTGAGTCTTCACACTTATATTTCTCAGGCATGCACTGGGGAGGTTGCATGAAACTTTGATTATCTGGGATGTTTTTCGGGGGCACTTTTAAAATGTTTCTTAATTTGGCATCAGCTGCATGGATCTTAGAATATCGATAAGTGTATTCTTCAGACAATGCTACAAATAGTCTGTACAACCACTCGTAGTGAGATTTTCTTTCCCGTGTCCACACCGTACTTGGATGATTTATATGAGTACTTTTATACATAAGCAAATCATCCGCTTTTTTCTCTCCATCAAGCTCTCTATGAGCTGTACACAACATTTGCGCGTACTCTAATATCATTTTTACACAATGATTATCGTTATGCTCGATGGCTGCTATCTGAGGATCTTTATTTAAATAAAAAATATTCATTTAAAAACTCTATTGAAAAAATTTGTTTTCACTGAATTATGCATGAGAGTTTTCTGGTAATGTCATAAATCGAAATTTCAATACCATGCACCTCATTAGTTATGAAAGGCGCGGCTCAGATAAGTTAGTGGCGGCCAAAAGAATGACAGCCAGCTGCAATACCATCGTTAAAGATGGCCAATCGCAGCAAGCAAGCATAATCATTAGGTGCGGATATATAGTAAAAATATAATATGGTTTAGCTTCAGAGGAGGGGCGAATGACTGACTTAAAAAACTCTGATATCCGTACCACAAGTGGGTATGGCCGGTTGTTTGACAATATTTTAGAGACGGTAGGCAACACGCCATGTATTCGAATTAATCGAATCGCACCAAAAGGTGTGACGGTCTATGTAAAAGCTGAATATTTCAACCCAGCAGCATCTGTTAAAGACCGTCTGGCAGTAAATATTATTGAGGCTGCCGAGCGTCGAGGTGACTTGAAGCCAGGTCAGACCATAGTTGAAGCAACCAGCGGGAATACAGGTATCGGATTAGCTATGGTCTGCGCTGCAAAAGGCTATCCTCTAGTGGTAACGATGGCCGATAGCTTTTCGATTGAACGTCGTAAATTGATGCGCTTTCTAGGGGCAAAGGTGGTACTTACTCCGCGTGCCGCCAAGGGCTTTGGGATGTATCAGAAGGCGAAAGAACTGGCCAATTCTAATGGCTGGTTCTTGGCTCATCAATTTGAGACAGCCGATAATGCTGACATCCACGAAAACACAACAGGTCGAGAAATCATTGCAGACTTTGCGGGCCACCGCCTTGACTATTGGGTGACAGGCTATGGAACTGGCGGCACAATCACAGGCGTCGCGCGGGTTTTACGGGTAGAGCGACCCGAAACTAGAATTGTTTTAAGTGAGCCAGCAAATGCACAGCTACTGGGCAGCGGGCAAGACCAAGAACGTAATGATGATGGTGAACCATCAGCAAGCCACCCGGCGTTTGAACCGCATCCAATCCAAGGGTGGACGCCGGATTTCATCCCACAGGTCTTGCAAGAATCTATCGATCAGAATCTTTATGACGAGCTGCGTCCAGTGGCCGGAGCTGATGGTATTACCTGGTCCAAAAAACTAGCTCAGGAAGAAGGTATTTTTACCGGTGTATCCGGTGGATCAACCTTTGCAGTTGCTATGGAAATAGCGGCCTCAGCAACCCCAGGCTCGGTAATCTTATGCATGCTACCCGATACTGGTGAACGCTATCTATCATCACCTTTGTTCGAGGGTATAGTTGAGGATATGTCAGATGCAGAGATAGCTTTATCACAATCGACACCAGGCTATCATATGCCAACAGAATAATTTATCTCGGCGCTGGCGGACTTTATTTAATCTCTTCCCACTCCATTTCCATCATTCTTCTCCAGTTACTATCCATCGTCGGCAGCCATTGATTAAGATATGGAGAAATTGACCGCTCAAAAGGTAGTCTTTTTTGCAAAGTTAAATATTTATGCATAAAAACAGATGCTCGTGCATTAACAGCACAATGAACAAAAATCTTTTTACCATCAAATGAATCCATCAAATCAAAGAACTTCTTAAGATGAATTGAGGTCGGAGCTTCAAAAGGTACAGGAATGTGTGCGTATTCCATTCCTAATGAAGAGACAACTTCACCTTCTTCAGCAATTGCATTATTCGAGTTATGCATAGCTAAGTTTATTACAACCGAATAACCTGCTTCAGAGATTTTAGAGAACTGACTGATTGTTGGCTGTCCACCTGTGCCAATGTTTGCGGTTATTTGATAAAAATTTATTACGTCTTTCAAATTACCTCGCTCAAAAGTATCTTTTGCAATTGAAATATTTGACAAAAGAGAAAATATCGAGATTAAATAAATTGCTATTATTTTATTCACTTTATTCTTACCCACTTTTAGTGGCGGCCCAAAAGCGTCGCCTATTTATTGATTCGTTAACACCCAATGTTCATCTGATGGATGATCAAATTCTCTCAAAACTAGACTTAAAAAAAGCGCCTATATAAACAATCACCATCCCATCGATTCAGCATCTCCCTTAAAGGGCCCAACGATATCATTAGTGATCCAGCCTCCATAAAAACCTCCCTCCTGTGCCCTCACTTGTTCTCCATCAACTAAGCAGTTTGCCAATGAAGCATAAAATGAATAACATCCTTCAATTCTTTTAAAGGGTTCAGCTGGCTCATCGTAACGCCATGCCAATTTATCGCCTCTATATAAAAAATAAGACGCCCGCCCTTTCCACTCACAAAAAGAACTATCCTCGCACAAGCTTAAGTCAACAAATACATCTTCAGCTGGAATATAAAAGGTTGGTGGGCTTGCGGTTTCTAGTATTCTGACACTTCTTTCCGATCGCCCAATTAATCTGCCATCTTTGCTAAAGATTTCTACTTTTCTGCGATCAGCAACTACTGCCGGTGGTCTAGGGTAATCCCATACAGACTCTTGGCCTTGTCGCGGTACTATTGCAAAATTAGGGCGCTTGAGTCCTTTATGTACCCACATAATTTATTCTCCCTAACGTTCGCATTCTCTTTACCTAATAGCAAATGTTGGGACTCACACGTTTGCCAATAATTGTGGTATGGGTTTTTATGAGAAGTACCGCTGCGGAGCACGAGCACCATACCCAAGGTTCTGTATACCATGACTCATCCACGTAATATCGTAATACCTGCCCAACTTCAGCCTCTGGCTTTGAGCCTATTCTTAACACTTGGTGGCTGCACTGCAATAAATGCTGCACCAATTGTTCAGCCGGGCATGCCGGGTGAAGCTGGCCGAAATTTGACACCTGACGAAGCGGTTGCCATAGCCGACACCAGTTACTCGCCTGCTGATGCGATGTTTATGAAAAAGATGATTCCGCATCACAGTCAGGCACTCGATATGGCTGCCCTGGTTGCTTCGCGAACCAACCGCCGAGAACTCTTGGATATTGCGGGCCGCATTAAAGCATCACAGAGCGACGAAATCGACTTTATGAATCAGTGGCTAATGGATCGTAATGAAGTAATGGATGGCATGCACCACGGCATGAGTGCCAAGGAACATGCAATGATGGGTATGGCATCGCCCGAGCAGATGATGAAGCTAAGTACACTCGATGCTGTGCCATTCGATCGATTTTTTCTCGAACTAATGATACGGCATCATGAAGGTGCAGTTGATATGGTCAAGGACTTACTCGACCAACCTGGCTCGGCACATGACCCGGTACTATACGAGTTCGTCGGAGATATCAAAAATGATCAATTGGTCGAAATAGAACGGATGCACGCTTTACTCGTTACGCTTTCCAATGATCCGAGAGCCAACCTCACGGCCGGCCTCTATGATGCGGGAATCGCCATTGAGAATCTCCAGCTTGTTGCGTCCCTGCCAAAGCCTCCAGGTTTCATTGACCCTGAAAACCCGAAGGGAATCTCGAAAGCTGATAAAGACGATAGTGACGAGGATGCCAAACCAGAACCAATCGAAGGAGGTAGTAATAGACGCTCGCCTATGCTGAGTTTCTCTAATTCGGACATGGCGTTTTCGGGTAACACGCTTGTTGCAGGTAACTACCATGGCTTTAACATTTATCAGTTGGCCGAGGACGGCATACCGGATCTCTTGAGTTCCGTGGTTTGCCCTGGAGGACAAGGCGATGTATCGATTGTCGGCGACCTCCTGATCATGTCTGTAGAACAGACCCGAGGTCGCCTGGACTGCGGCCTCCAGGGCATCTCAGAAGATGTCAGCGAGGAGCGTTTCCGAGGCATTCGTATTTTTGATATCAGTGATCTCGAGAGACCCTTGCAGGTTGGTGCAGTTCAAACCTGTCGTGGCTCGCACACCCACACTGTTGTCACGGGGCCAGGCGATGAGGGTAAAATTATTGTTTACAACTCGGGAACATCAAGCATCCGTGATCGCGAGGAGATGGAGACCTGCTTCGACGAATCCCCCGGCGATACCAGAACGGCACTATTTAGAATAGACGTGATTGAAATTCCTGTGGATGATCCAAGCATGGCGCGCATTGTTCACAGCCCTACGGTGTTTGCTGATGAAAAGACCGGTGTAATCGCCGGTCTCTGGCGCGGAGGCGACCACGGTGATGACACCCAAGAAACACGCCGCACGGAAGAGTGTCATGACATCACCGTATTCCCATCCAAGAAATTGGCAGCAGGTGCCTGCTCGGGTAACGGAATCCTCTTCGATATTTCTGACCCGATGGACCCAAAACGGATTGATGTGGTTGTAGATGAGGGCTTTGCATACTGGCACTCAGCTACGTTCAATAACGATGGCACTAAAGTCTTATTCACTGACGAGTGGGGTGGCGGAAGTCGACCACGGTGCCGTACGTATGATCCATTAGACTGGGGTGCTGATGCCATCTACGACATCATTGATGGAAAACTTGAATTCAAAAGTTACTATAAGATACCCGCACCCCAGCTCGAGCAGGAAAATTGTGTCGCTCATAACGGCTCCATCGTTCCAGTACCTGGGCGAGATATTTTCGTTCAGGCCTGGTATCAAGGCGGCATCTCGGTAATTGATTTCACCGATTCCTCCAAACCCGTTGAGATCGCTTACTTTGACCGCGGACCGATTGACGAAGAGGAGCTCATCCTAGGTGGCTTCTGGTCAACCTATTGGTATCGAGGAAACATCTACGGTACAGAAATTGTTCGAGGCCTTGATATATTCAGACTCAAAGAAAGCGAGCATATCTCCGCAAACGAAATAGCCGCTACACATCTAGCTGATCAAGGGAATATCTTTAATCCGCAGCAACAATTCCCAGTGAGCTGGCCGGCACACCCTCAGATTGGACTCGCCTACCTGGATCAACTCGCCAGAAACCAGAACATTGATGGAACTCTAATGCTAGAGATCGATTCAGCACTGAGCCTAGCCAACGCACAAAACAATACCAGTGAGATAAATCAGCGTCTTTCGCAACGTTTGCGTGGACTTTCTGATCGGCTTAAAGACACAGGAGATTCGGGGCTTAGGCTTGCTGAGCTAATGAAGACTTTGGCTGATCAAATGCGTTAACTATAAAGTAAATTACATCGACATTGTAAATTACTCGTCACTCTCTGTTTGTCTTAATCAGTCTAATTGACCGGCTTATTTTGAGAGCCTGATTTAATTTGTGATTGCATGCTTATCACATCTTATTTTTTGATGCTGATTTTCCTGCCATTCTCCCAAAAAATGTTGCGTCTCCAACTGACATTCCGCTTGAGTATCCTTTTCCAGTTCTCGGGAGACCCGCTGTCGTTCTGCCAGCAGCAAAAAGTTTGGGAATAATTGCGCCATTTTTATCAAGAACCTCTCCAGTTTTTAGGGTTTCCAGCCCCCCCAGTGTAAACATTAATGGGCCAGTTTTTTGGCTGTACATAGGACTTCTTTGTAAATCAAAACTGTAATCAATAAGGGCATAGGGAGGATTGCAAATTTCTTTAAGCCATTGGGGATCTTTCTTAAAGGCTTCATCAAAACCACCTTTAACATATCCATTATATTTTTTGGCAGTTGATGATAATGTATTTGGCTCAAAACCGGCCTCTTTCTCTAATTCTTCAAATGTATCTGCCACAGCAAGAACTGGTAGCTTGTCCATATAAATAGATGGAGCAAAGTCTTCATTTTGAACCAACAAATATACTTTTTGTTGATGCTGCTGAGCACAGAAATGCCCGATTCTCGCTCCATAAGAATCCTCATTTACAAATCTTTCCCCTGATGAATTAAGAAAAATTCCATAAGTCAAAGACTCTGGAGGGTAAAAATACACCCCAAAAAATGCTTCATCCATATTTATTACATTGGCGTTCATCAACATACCAATTTGAATTCCATCGCCCTTATCCCATGGGTTGCCATATGGCGCTGCAAAATCAGATTGAAAAGGTAGATACTTGGAAACCATTTCATCGTTCATCACGAACCCACCTGTTGTAAGAATTACCCCCTTTGTTACTTTTACATGTTGTATACAATTATCTTTTTTATAACTCACTCCACAGATTAAGTTATTAGAATCAACCACAAGACCGAGTACTCGCGAATCGCATCTCACGGTTATTTGTGATAATGTAATTTCTTTTTTAAGGGCATCAAAAAAAATCTTTCCGCCAAAGTCTCCTTCATGAGATGGAACATGCCCCCTTGGCACTGGCTGAGAGTAATCAGAAAAGGGATAAGCTCTCTCGTTGCCTGTATAAAGCAATGATTCATTTGATTCTGGGACCACAATTCTACCCAGATGAGCAGCTTCTTTGTAGGTAACACCCAAGGACTTGACCCATTCAAAGTGTTGGTATGCATTTTCAGTATAAAATTTTATTTTTTCTGGATCCCCCTTATCTTCAAATGCCAACTCGATATAATTAATCATATTTTGCGTTGTATCTTCAAAACCGCATGCCCTTTGCAATGAAGTGCCTCCAGACCCACCTAGATACATTTCACAACTTGATAATGCTGTTGACCCCCCCCCATCTGATGCCCTTTCAAGTATTAATACTTTCGCTCCATTTCTGACAGCCTCTAGAGCAGCACAACCACCTGCGCCTCCATAGCCACATACAACTACGTCAAACTCATCTACATAATTAATTCCAGTATTTGCATTGGTAATACTGATTGTCTTACTTTCGGACATCAGCTTATTCTCCAGAAATAACTAGGGCGGTAGAGATGTGTATTAATAATAGAGTTTTCATTATCTCTTTCCCACTCAATCATTCCAGGTGTCTTGCCCGTAATGGGCGAATCGGTTTACGCCCTTAAACACGTTGCTGTGAGAGATAGGTACAGCACTCAACTAAACCACAACAAAACCAACAATAGAGAGAAGCATCAGCCTCTTTCGCGCCTATTGAATGAGCCTTCTGACCAATTTTTACGCACAGGAATTTACGGACACAAGCTTTCTGATCTAATGAAGACTTTAGTTTTTAAAATGTGATAATTATAATGTGCTATACTATTCTTTAGTTTGTAAAATTTGGCATGAACTATTTATCTAAAAATTATTCGCTTTTGAAAGGATAGTGTTCAATCCTCTTTCTCATTGCAAAGTGTTTAATTTGTATCCCAACATCTATCTCTCCTAATTTTTCATACCCTAAATTCGAATAAAAAATAACTGCATTTTCTCTTGCGTTTAAAATAATTTCATGGCGACTATTTTTGATTGAGTGTTTTTCAAGTAAATAGAGAATTTCTTTACCTACTCCATTTCGACGATATTTTTGGTCCACCGCCATATATCTAATTTGGGATTTTTGAGAACTAATAAAATGTATTCTACCAACACCAATAATATCTGAAGAATTATTGGTGGCCATCACATGATAACTCGCTCTTTCTTGTATATCTCTTGCAGAGTTTCTGCTCAAGCCCATTGGTTTTCTGAGCATTTTATATCGAAATAAAAAATACTTTTTCCACTCTTGATAAGATGATGGTGATTTTAAAATGAAATCCATTCAAATATTGATGGTAATATTTTTGAAAAATTAACTTCAGAAAAGCAATACGGATATCATGATGACAAAAGAAAAAGAAGACAATGTTAATGAAGAAAGTGATGGGTGCTCAGGGTATATAGGATTATTTATATTAGGTTTCATTGGTGGGTTTATATATTTTGAATCAATCTCTGGTGCGATTCTCTCAGGGATTATACTTTCAATGATTCCTTTTATTATAATGTTGGTGTTTGGAATTATTGCTGTGTACGCTGCCTTTATTATAGTAGGGCTCTTATTTTTATCTTTTTTATTTGATTTGTTTTAAATATTTGTTTTTCTGCAAATTACTCCCGCTCAATAGTCGCAAGACCGAACTGCGATTAGCTGATAGTGCTTCGATAGAATATATAATTTTATTAAAGAATAATGCATATGCAAAAAGTTTGTTTAGTACTGGGTGCTGGGAGAGGTATCGGGGCCACAGTTGCAGAAAAATTTGCTTTAGAAGGATTTCATTCCCATTTGTGCAGAAGATCTGATGCTGAGGGATTGCAATATTCTATAGATAAAATCCAATCTAAGGGTGCAACAGCAACTGGCGAATTAGTAAACGCAATTGACGATGGTTCAATAGAACAGGTCATCCAGTCAGTTGAGAATAATACTGGGCCTATTGAAGTTTTAATTTATAACCTTGGCGCTCAATCTGGAATGAAATTGTTAAATGAAACTTCCCTAAAAGAATTTGAATGGGGATGGAGAATGGCTAGTCTTGGGTTGTTTAGAGCCGCAAAGGTTTTATGTCCATTGATGGCTGAACGAGGCTCCGGAACAATCATTACAACTTCTGCAACAGCAGCAATGAGAGGAAATAAAAACCAGCATTCTCACTCGGCTGCAATGGGAAGTAGAAGAATGCTGTGTCAGGCTCTGAATGCAGAATTTGCTGAAAAGGGCATACATATTTTACATGTAATCATAGATGGGATGGTCGACGCCCCAGACACCCTAGGTAAAATGTTGGGTGACGATCAATTTCAGAAATTGAGAGATACTATGGGCGCAAAAGACGGGTTAATATTGCCAGAGAAAGTAGCTGAGGCCTTTTATTATCTACATGCTCAACATAGATCGACATGGACACATGAACTTGATTTAAGATCTTATTCAGATTTAGCTTGGTGGAATCACAATTAGTTCTTTAATCAGGAGCTTTAAGAAACTAATTGCCTATTCATAAAATTTCACTGGTATGAACGCTTAAAACAATTTTCCACTTTTGGAGTGTCAGGGACATCAACTATATTTTTATAGTTATCTGAGGGATTATTGAAAAAGATATCAACCCTGGCATGCCTATCTTTAAATTATGCCCATGCCATACATTCTAGGCAATTTAATGCTTGAATAGCTAAAGACCTCGCAATATCGATAGCCACTCCGGCAACCATTGATGGAAGTTTATGAGCTAAGGTATCCGCCATCTATTGGAATGTAAGCACCAGTAATATAAGAAGCCTCATCTGAGGCAAGAAAGTAAATAAGATTTGCAACCTCAGATGCTTTAGCAACTCTTTTCAAGGGTATTCGTGATAACAATGCATTCATTACATTGTCATCATTTAAAACTCCCTCTGTCATGGGAGTTTCAATTACCCCTGGACCTATTGCGTTTACTCTAAGGTTTTTGTGTGCATAGTCCTGTGCAACTGATTTTGTAAATCCTACAACCCCATGTTTGGTAGCACTGTATACTGCTTGCGCAGCACTGGCTGTTACACCCATGATTGATGAAATATTTATTATTGATCCATGATCAACTTTTGTATCAAGAAAATAGCTAATAAATTCCTTAGTCACCATGAAGGTTCCTGTTAGATTTATATCAATACATCTATTCCAATCATCAATGGAATATTCATGAAGCGCATTTGTAGGAGGACTAATGCCTGCTGAGTTAACTAAAACATTAGGTTTAAGATCAGCTTTTTTTATTTTCCCAAAACCGTCAATGATCGATTGATAATTGGTTACATCAACAGAAACAATTAATAGATTTTTAGTTATTGATTTGAGTTTAATTTTTAATTTTTCTTCCGCGTCTTGTGCAGAATCAAAAACAACTACTTTAAAGCCTTCTTGTAGAAATCTTTTTGTTGATTCTAATCCAATACCAGATGCACCACCGGTGATTAGGGCCGTTAGATTATTATTCATAATGAATCCCCGGGAACTTTGGCCAAAAATATTTCCCCATACATACAGCGAGTTTTTGCTTTATTTTTCTGTAGCAAGTCTCACCTTTTAGCATCTGGGTGCAGCGGCTGAGACTTCAGGATAGCCCGATAAAGGCGTTCGGCATATCGATGCTTACCTTCTTTATGTGCTGTCACACCTTGCTGCAGGGCTTGCTCAATAATTAGTTCCATTAAAAACCCAATAACACTGCGTTATTGCGACAAAGGAGAGTACGATTCGTGCGTACTTTGCTTGTTTCAGCATAGTCAGTCATTCTAGCCAGCTTTTGTGGTTTATCACTTACAGTGTGAGTTTCTAACTGCACATCACTCCCACTCAATAATTCTTAGTTTATATTCAGTTATGAATTCTGAGGCTTTATACCTCTGAAGGCACTATAATATTTTTGAATATACTCTAAATCTTTTTCAATATTGCCAGTAGGGTTAAAAACCTTACCTATTTCAATGCTTTTAGTTGGCGCATCTATAGAGATTAATAATATTTTTGAATGTGTTTGTTTGGCTATTCTCAAGAATCCTGTTTTCCATCTTTTTACTTTCTTTCTGGTGCCCTCAGGAGTCATAGCGATAACAATACTTTTTTCTTTTTTGACTATACTTACAATACTTTCAATTAATGTTGATGGATTATCTCTATAGACTGGAATTCCACCTAACCACTCAAAAAACAATTTAAAACCAGGTTTAAATATTGAATTTTTTCCAAGCCATCTTACCTTAATATTTAATCCAATGATCGCTAGCATTGCCAAAACAAAATCCCAGTTTGAAGTGTGAGGGGCAGCAATTATTACAATTCTCTCTTCATCAGGAATCTTTCCCTTTATAGTGTAGCCAGATATATTTATTCCAAATCTAGCGATTTTTCTCAATATTTTAGGGCGACTACCTCTCAGTCTTTCAGGTATTTGACTTTCAGAAATTCTTATATTTTTTTTTGTCATTTACTCCCACTCCATAGTGGACCTGTAATTTTTCCATGCAAAACAGGTGGTGATGGCGGCTCACTGCACCGCAGACCTAGGCTTTTAGAATTATCTGCGAACCATAACCTTGGAATCTGCATTTAGATCACCGTTCGGATCAACCAGATGCCCCGCAGGAAAAGCCACGGCGGTAGCGGGCGTGGTCGTGTCCAGACACAGAAAGTGGTTATTGTCGGCGTCGCCTAGGTCTGCCAATGCTGCCGGACTCACCTCGGACCGAGAGCCATCCGCAGCGGTGAGGCTTACCTTATATAACGTCCTCTGTGCCTCGCCCAACTCATCTCTGTTGGGCAGTCTCACGCCACCTGTCCAGGTCACCCGCACCATCTGTTTGGTGGCGGTGGGGCAAGACGTTCCCCGACCCGACAGCGACCAGATATCCTTTGGCACCGCCTCAGCCAAAATAATCTCTGGGCCAGCGTCGAAAGGAATAACCGAGACTTGGGTACCACGAAAGTTCACCTGGGGGCTGTCGGTGGCGTCTGAGAGCACATCATCTACGATCAACACCTTAACTGGCGGATCATCATCGGCATTACCGAATTCACCAATCAGCAAAACCGTCCGATTTTCATCCACGTCGCTTGCTGGGCGCAGGGTGACACACATAGGCGTGTTAGTGGCTTCGGACTGCCTGACCACACGGAAGTCTTCAGCTTGCAATGAATCTGGGTTAACGGTGTGGCTCAAAACCACCGGCATACCGTCCTTACCCGACGCGCCTAAACACAGGACATTAGCGCCAAAGGGCAGATTGTTGTCTAACCCAAAGAAAGCCGAAAGCGGACGCGCTGATTGCTCCGCTGCTAGCTGCTGAGCACCTTCTGCAACAACGACGGATGCATGAGCCAAACTAAATAAGGCAGCCGCAACACACAAACTATTCATTTTC
>PASS01000011.1 GCA_002712165.1 Fidelibacterota bacterium | reverse complement strand
ACTAATACCCATTTCATCTTGATATTTTGTAACTAATTCTTGCGCTTCATATGGACCATAATAAGGTTCACCTTTTTTATTATTTCCAGGTCCAGCATGATCACGTCCAATTACTATATGGGTGCAACCATAATTTTTTCTTATTAGTGCATGCCATAAAGCTTCTCTTGGACCTGCCATTCTCATCGCCAATGGCAATAAACTTAGCATAGTTGTACCTTCAGGAAAATATTTAATTATTTTTTGGTAACATCTAACTCTTGTGTAGTGATCAATGTCACCAGGTTTAGTTGGACCAACTACGGGATGTATTAATAAATTTGCTTGAGCATCTAAGGCTGCTTTAAAAGATATTTCTTTATGTGCTTTATGCATAGGATTTCTTGTTTGAAAAGCCACTATTTTTTTCCAACCCATTTTTTTAAACTGAGCTTTTAATTCTGATGGAGTATGTCTTAATAATTGATAATCATAATGTTTAGGAAGTTCAACACATTCTAATGTGCCGCCTATATAATATTCCTTAACATGATTTAATAAATAGTTTACTCCAGCATGATGAGGGTCATTTGTGCCATATATTTTTGTTGATTCTAATTCTTTATCTACCTTCCATATATCTTCAATATTTAAAATAGCAATTAAAAACCCTTCATAGTCTCTTAATTCAATCTTGCTTCCTTTTGATAATTTATTATTTTCAATAAATTCTTTACTAACATCTAGATTGATTGGCATTGGCCATAGAGAACCGTCAGCTGTTCTCATTTCTTCTAAGACTGATAAGTAATCAGCCTTATTCATGAAGCCATTTAAAGGTTTAAATGCACCATTTAAAAGTAATTCTAAGTCACAAACTTGACGTTCATTAAGTACTAAATTAATAAGATTAAAGTTTTTATTTTCCATATCATTAAATTCCAATAAAAAACTAATTATATCAAAGAACTATTATTTAAATTATTGTAACAGGAGTTTATTGTAAATCATGATTTTATTTTTATATATACTATTATCTATTACGTTAATATTTTGTGAAGATTTTACTGTTCAAATAGTTGCTAAGGGTTTTGATAAACCAATATATGTAGCTACTTCTCCAAATGATGCTACTATTTTATACGTAGTTGAGCAGAGGGGAATAGTAAAAAAAATACAAAATAATATAGTTGATAGTGAATATTTTTTAGATATTCGTAAGCTAGTACATAATCCGGCATGGCCAGGAGATGAAAGAGGATTATTAGGTTTAGCATTTCATCCTAATTATGATGTGAAAAAATATATTTTTGTACATTATAATGATAAAGATGGTAATACGGTGATTTCTCGTTTTTTAGTTGATAAAGATAATGTTGATTTAGAGTCTGAAAAAATAATTTTAAAAATCAATCAACCTTATTCTAATCATAATGGGGGTACTATTGAGTTTGGTCCTGATGGTTATTTGTATATAGGTATGGGAGATGGAGGTTCAAGTGGAGATCCTCAAGATAGAGCACAAGATTTATCAAATTTTTTTGGGTCAATATTAAGAATTGATATTGAAACACAAGATGAGTACTTAATTCCAGAATCAAATCCATATTTTTATCAAGAATATATTAAAAAAGAAATTTGGGCTTATGGATTGAGGAATCCTTGGAGATTTTCATTTGATAAGCTTACAGGTGATATGTATATAGGTGATGTTGGCCAAAATAATTGGGAAGAAATTAATTGGATATTATACAATACAAATGGAGCTGCCAATTTTGGCTGGAATATAATGGAAGGCCTTCATTGCTATAATGAAGATAAATGTATAGATGATAATGCCTTTATAGAACCTATTTTTGAATATCCAAATGATGCAAAATATGCAAAAACACTCTTTGGAATCAAGCAATCAGATGTACATGGTTGCTCAGTAACGGGTGGTTATATTTACAGAGGTGCAAAGATACCTTCTATTTATGGTCGATATTTTTTTGGAGATTATTGTACTGGTAAAATATGGAGTTTTNTTAATAATGATGGAGTNNTTTCAGATTTCCAAGATCANACAAAATATATTCTAGAACAAATTNGNAANAAAGAATTTTACTTATCATCATTTGGTCAAGATGCATCAGGTGAAATATATTTGATAGACTATAATGGNAGTGTGTATAAAATTATTAGTAATTGATGTATTATATAAAATTAATTATTGTAAATTAACCTTATGCAGAAAACAAAAATAATTTGCACAATAGGGCCTTCCTCTGATCATCCTCATATAATTTCTAAATTAATACAATCAGGTATGAATGTTGCTCGATTAAATATGGCTCACTCAAGTCATAGTCATATTGAATCAGTTGTTAAAACGATTCGAACTGAATCAAAACGATTAAATTGTTATGTTGGTATAATGATGGATTTATCTGGTCCTAAGATTAGATTAGATTTATCTGGTATTACAGGCAATGAAATTACTATTGAAAAAGACCATATATATCAATTAGGTTTTTCTAAAATGAATGATATCCCTATTAATATAGATTTGACATTCAATCATGTTGATTCTACTAATGCATATGTAAAAATTGATGATGGTAAATTATCTTTTAAAATCATCAAAAGTGATAAAAAGTTTTTAAGAGTTAAGGCTGAAAATGATTGTGTTATTAAAAATAATAAAGGTGTTAATTTTCCAGGTGTAGAGTTAGATATTCCATCTTTAACACATAAAGATGAAAAAGATATACTTAAGGCTATAGATTTAGACATAGATTGGATTGCATTATCTTTTGTTAGGTCTTCTGCTGATATTAATTCAATTTATAAAATTTTAAATAATTCTAATGTGAAAATTCCAATTATAGCAAAGATAGAAAAACCTGAGGCTATCGAAAATTTAGATTCAATTATTGAGGAGTTTCAAGGCATATTGATTGCTCGTGGTGATTTAGGAGTTGAATTACCATTATCAAAATTACCTGTATTGCAAAAGAATATCATTGAAAAGTGTAGAAAGTTAAAAAAACCTGTAATAGTTGCAACTCAAATGCTTGAATCTATGATAGATAGCAATACACCAACTAGAGCAGAAATTAATGACGTTGCAAATGCTGTTTTTGAAGAATCTGATGCTGTCATGCTTTCAGGAGAGACAGCTGTAGGAGAGTTCCCAATAGAAACCGTAAAAATAATGAAAAAAATTATTTCAGATGTTGAAAACAATAATGTTAATAATAATTTAGATAAATATGAGATAAAATTAGATAATGATACTAGATCTGCTATTGGAGATTCAGTAAAGACTATATCTAAACATATGCATATAGATGGTATTGTCGTTATGACAGAATCGGGTTCTACAGCTAGGGTGGTGGGGCATTTTAGGCCATCAGTTAATATTTTTGCTTTTACTCCACATTCTAATATTTGCAGACAAATGACGCTGTTGTGGGGCGTTACTCCAATTTTTATGTCTGAATGTTTGACAACTGATGATATGCTTATAAATGCTGAAAAAATACTATTGAAAAATGAATATATGAATAAAGGAGATACCTTTATTCTGACTGCTGGTATTCCTATCGGTGTATCAGGAGCAACAAATATGTTGAAAATTCAAAAAATTAAAGATTGATTATGTCACCTGAAAAATTAGTTAAATATGCAATTGAAGCACAGGGTAATGCAAAGGCCAAATATAGTAAATTCTATGTAGGGTGTGCTTTGCTTGCATCAGATAATCAAGTATTTTTAGGATGCAATATTGAATCTGCTGCTTATCCCAGTACAATGTGTGCTGAACGCGTTGCAATTTATTCTGCAATTTCTCAAGGTGTGACTGATTTTAAAGCTATTGCTATTGTTTCAAAGTTATCAGCCAAACCTTGCGGCCCTTGCAGACAGATAATTCATGAATATTTAGGTGGAATTCCAATTTATGTATCTGATGGAAAAACTGATAAATATGAGACTCATTTTATAAATGATTTATTGCCATTTCCATTTGGTTAATTTTTATGAATAATTTTCATTCATTAGTTCAAAATAAAAATAATTCTCAAGCACATACGAATGACCAGATAAGTTTTATTGTAAATTCTTATCTTCAAAATAAAATATCTGACAGTGAAATGACCAAATGGTTAAAGGCTGTCTATGAAAATGGAATGAATATAACTGAAACAGTTTTTTATACTAACTCTATTATTCAATCAGGACAGAGAATAGTTTTTGATAATATTGATGGTTTTATTATAGATAAGCATTCTACAGGAGGTGTAGGAGATAAAGTCTCTTTGATTTTAGGTCCTATTTTAGCTGCTTGTGGTTGTTATGTGCCCATGATAGTGGGGAGACATTTAGGACATACTGGGGGAACTTTAGATAAACTTGAATCAATACCTGGATATGATGGTTTAATCTCTAGTAAACGATTTAAGCAGATAGTAAAAGATGTTGGCATATCTATTATTGGACAAACTGATGAGATTTGTCCAGCAGATAGGAAGATATATATGCTTAGAGGAAAAACAGATACAGTAGCGTCATTTCCTTTGATTTGCGGAAGTATAATGGGTAAAAAAATAGCAGAAGGTATTCAAGGTTTGGTCCTGGATATCAAGATAGGTAATGGTGCATTTATTAAAGACGCTAAAGAAGCAAATAAATTAGGACAATTATTAGCAACTATTGGTTCAAATTTTAATGTTGAAGTTAATTACATAAATTCAGATATGAATCAACCTTTGGGAAAATATTCAGGTTTATTGTGTGAAATAATAGAATCTATGGAAGCTCTACAAGGTAGAGGTGATGATGATTTGATGAAGGTTGTTTTTACCCTTGGTGAATTAGCTCTTAATATGGCTAATCAAAATTCTCCTACTGATAAAATGAAAAAAGTAATTAGCGATGGAAGTGCTTTTGAAATTTTTAAAAAGATGGTAAGATCTCATGGAGGAAATTTAAATAAAGTTAAACTATCATATAAAAACTATATAGATATTTTTTCTGACAAAGATTGCATTTTATCTTATAATACTAAAAAATTAGGCGATGCTATAAATTTTATAACAATATTAAATGGTGATATCGACAACAATGCAGGAATGCAATTTTATAAAAAAAATGGAGACTATTTAAAAAAAGGAGATAAAATTTGTAGAGTTTTTGGAGATGAATTAAAAAATATTGAAGTTGCGAGTGCTATGATAAGTCCGTTATTTAATAAATGTTAACCAAGAGAAATATTCTTCATGATTCCCTCTAACAATATTATAATATTTTTCTTGTAATTTAAGAGTTAAATCACCCGCTTTACCATTTCCAACAACATGATCATCTATCTCTCTTATAGGGGTTACTTCAGATGCACTTCCACAATAAAAAATTTCATCAGCATCATATAAATCATTTAGAGAAATATTCTCAATTTTATATTCAATGTTCATATCAGATAAAATTTTAAATATACTATCTCTTGTGATGCCCATTAAAATATTTGAATTTTTATCATTAGTATGAAAAACACCATCTTTAATAATGAAAATATTTTGACCTGAACCTTCAGCTATCGTATCATCTATATTTAAGAGTAAAGCTTCATCAAATCCTCTAGATTTTGCATCTTGAACTGCCAATAGAGAATTTAGGTATTGTCCGCAAGCTTTTGTGCTAGCCGGGAAAGAATCAGATTTGAACTTTCTCCATGGACTTATAGTTATTCTAGCTCCTTTTTGTAAAGCTTCTTTGCTTATATATGCTCCCCAATCTAGGGTGGCTATAGAGGCTTGTACAGGGCAATCTTTTGGATGCACTCCTAATGTATCAAACCCATAAAATGCTACTGGTCGTATATAGCAATTTTTTACTTGATTTTCTTTAACTACATTTATTGCACCTCTGCATAGATCCTCAACAGTATAAGGTATTGTCATATTAAATGCATTAGCAGAATTATGCAAGCGTTCCATATGTTCTTTTAATCTAAAAATAGCAGGGCCATTTGGAGTGTCATAGCATTTGATTCCTTCAAAAACACCACTACCATAATGAATGCAATGAGACATGACATGAATATTCGCTTCATCAAAGGGAATGATTTTGCCATCAAACCATATATTTTTGGAGTAATTTGACATAAATGTATATATAAATTTAGCTCTATTTATTCTAAAATAAAAATGTTATAAAAACTAATATTATCAATTAAATTTTAGTATTCTTTAATTGATGAAATTTATATGGAAAGGAAAAAAATGTCTAATTTCGAACAATTATCTAAAATTGCAAATCAAATGGTTTTAAAAGGCAAGGGCGTGCTTGCAGCTGATGAAAGTACAGGTACTTGTACTAAAAGATTAGATTCAATTAATGTGGAATCAACTTATGAATCAAGGAATGAATATAGAGATATGTTGTTAACAACTCCAGGTCTTGAAGAGTATATTAGTGGAGTTATTATGTATGATGAAACATTAAGACAATCTACGACCTGCAATGATCAAATTTCTTTTCCAAAATATCTTGAATCTAAAGGTATCATTCCTGGTATAAAAGTTGATACAGGGGCAAAAGTATTGTCAGGATTTGAGGATGAAAAAATTACTGAAGGTTTAGATGGCCTTCGAGATAGATTAAGTGAATATTATGATATTGGAGCAAGGTTTGCAAAATGGAGAGCAGTAATAACTATTGGTAATAATATACCTTCTGATGCCTGTATACTTTCTAATGCACATGCATTAGCTAGATATGCTTCTTTATGTCAGGAGGCAAATATTGTTCCTATTGTTGAACCTGAAGTTTTAATGGATGGAAATCATTCAATTGATGCATGTTATGAAGTATCAAAAAGAACACTAAATACTGTATTTGAGCAATTAATGATGCATCATGTTGCACTTGAAGGGATAGTGTTAAAACCTAATATGATTATCTCAGCACTTAATTGTGAAAATCAGGCTGATATTGAAAAAGTTGCAAAAATGACTTTTGATTGTTTGTTGGAAAATGTACCTTCAGAAGTGCCTGGAATAGCCTTCTTATCTGGTGGACAAAGTAGTGATTTAGCTACGGCACATTTAAATGAAATTAATAAAACCTATGATGAAAAACTACCTTGGAACATAACTTATTCATATGGAAGAGCGCTGCAAGCTGATGCTTTAAGTGCATGGAATGGATCAGATAGAGCAGAAGGTCAAAAAGCATTATTATTAAGAGCTAAAAATAATAGTTTGGCAACTTTTGGTAAAGCTGAAGGCGCAATCTCTATTTAATATTCAATATTATGGATTCAATTAAAATTCAAGCTCCAGCTACTGTAGCAAATTTATCATGCGGTTTTGATGTACTTGGTGTATGTCTAAATGAGCCTTATGATGAAATTGAAATTATCAAAATTGATAAACCTGAAGTTCAAATAGATATATTAGATTCTAAATTTAGTAATATTCCTAATATTCCTAGCCAAAATACGGGAGGTGTACCTGCAGAATTATTAATTAGAGATTTGAAGCTAAATTTTGGATTTAATATAAAAATTAAAAAAGGAATCCCATTATGTGGAGGTTTAGGATCTAGTGCGGCAACTTCTGCTGGTGTTGTATATGCTATAAATAAATTGTTAAATAGCAAATTGTCAGATATTGATTTACTTAAGTATGCTTTAGAAGGCGAAAAAGTATCTGTTAGTAATCCACATGCAGATAATATTGCACCTGGTTTGTTAGGTGGTATGATTCTTATTAGAGACACTAGTTCATTAGACATATCTAAAGTTCCAATTAATAATTTTTATTTTGCAATTATTCATCCTGATATTAAAATAAGCACTGAAGTTGCAAGGAACATCCTGCCCCCATCAATAAAATTAGATTTAGCAATTCAGCAATGGGGTAATTTAGGTTCTCTTATTAATGCCTTCCATTTACAAGATTTAAATTTGATAAAAAAATCAATGCAAGATGTTGTTATTGAGCCTTATAGATCTTCATTGATTAAGTTTTTTGATGAAATAAAGAAGATTTCTATTAATAGCGGAGCGTTGGGTTTTGGAATATCTGGTTCAGGTCCTTCAATGTTTGCGTTATGTGAAAATGAAAATATTGCAAAAGAAATTGTTAATAATTCAAAAGAAATTTATCTGGAAAACAACATCGATTGCGATACATATGTATCTACAGTTAACAATATTGGTCCAAAAGTAATATAAATGAAATTTTATAGTACTAATAATCATAATTTAAATGTTACGTTTAGAGATGCCTTGTTTAATGGTATGCCTATTGATAATGGACTTTATATGCCTGAACAATTACCAGATTTTTCAAATATATTTAAAAAAGATATAAATTTATCATTGCACGAAATAGCTGTTATGATTGCTTCGAAATTTCTAGATGATGACTTAGATAATAATGATATACAAGATATAATATCTAATTCAATTAATTTCCCTGCGCCAAATATTCCTATAGATGATAATATTTTTTGCCTAGAGTTGTTTCATGGGCCTACATTTGCATTTAAAGATTTTGGTGCACGATTTATGGCTAGGTGTATGGAGAAATTTATTGCTAAGCAAAATAAAAATATTAATATTTTAGTTGCAACTTCAGGCGATACGGGAAGTGCTGTTGCAAATGGTTTTTATAATGTAGAAGGAATTAACGTAATTATTCTTTATCCTAGTGGGAAAGTAAGCTGTATTCAAGAAAANCAGCTAACAACGTTAGATAANAATATATTTGCATTAGAAGTAGATGGCACATTTGATGATTGTCAAAANTTAGTTAAAAGAGCTTTTTTAGATATTGATTTAAAAAATAGCATAAATATATCTTCTGCCAATTCGATAAATATAGCAAGACTAATTCCACAGACATTTTATTATTTTCATTCATTTATGCAAATGAATAAAAAAGATAATGAAGTAGTTTTTTGTGTGCCTAGTGGTAATTTTGGAAATATAACTGCAGGTGTTATGGCAAAGCATATGGGGTTGCCGATTAAAAAATTAATTGCTGCAACTAATGCAAATGATATTGTCCCTGAATTCTTTAAAACATCTATTTTTAATCCTAGGCCATCAATTAGGACAATGTCAAATGCAATGGATGTTGGTCACCCCAGTAATATGGAGCGATTGTTAAACATATATACTGAATTGATTGATTTAAAGGAAGATATGTTGAGTTGGGCATTTTCAGATGAACAAACTTCAGATTGTATATTTAAGTATAAAGATTATTATTTATTAGATCCGCACAGTGCAATAGGATTATTAGGACTTCTAAGATATTTTAAAAAAAATAAATGTAATTCAGATGGTGTCTTTTTAGGTACAGCACATCCAGCTAAATTTGCGGATATTATTGAACCTATAATTGATACTAAAGTTGAGATTCCTGAATCTTTAAGTAAAACAATTAATAAAAAAAAGAATTCTATATTAATTAAGAATAATTATAAAGAATTTTATGATTATTTAATGTCAACTTTTCAATAAATTATTATCTATATAATTTTTAAAATTTTAATGAAAGGGGTTAGTTTTGAAATTTGATACAAAAGTTGTGAGAGCTTCATCAATTCCAGATCCAACTACTGGTTCAGTAGTTCCGCCTATACATCAAACAGCAACGTATGTATTAGAGGAAGTAGGTAAAGATAAGGGCTTTGATTATACAAGAGCATCTAATCCAACGCGTGCATTATTAGAGCATCATCTTGCAGAAATTGAAGGTGCTAAATATGGTATATGTTTTTCAAGTGGAATGTCCGCAGTTGATAGCGTGTTGAAAATTTTAAAATCAGGAGATCATATTGTTTGTTCTGATGATGTTTATGGTGGTGTTTCAAGGCACTTCAATGAAGTTTTGGTTAATTATGGATTGGAGTTTTCTTATGTAAATACGTCAAATCCAAGTGAAGTTGAAAAGGCTATTAAATCAAATACTAAACTTCTGTGGGTAGAAACGCCAACCAATCCTTTATTGAAAGTAACAGATTTAGATGCTATGAATAAAATTGCTAAAGAAAATAAAATTTTATTTGGTGTTGATTCAACATTCTCTACTCCAGTTTTTTTAAAGCCACTTGAGTTTGGTGCTGATATTGTAATGCATAGTACAACTAAATATTTGAGTGGTCATAATCAGATTATTGGAGGTGCAATTCTAACTGATAATGAAGATATTTTTAATAAAATGAAATTTATTCAAAAAACAATTGGGGCTGTTTCAAGTCCATTTGACTGCTATCTTACAATGCTGGGTTTGAGGACATTGCATCTACGTATGGAACGACATAATGATAATGCTCAAGCTGTAGCAGAATATTTAGAGTCACATGACAAAGTTTCTAGAGTAGCATATCCTGGTCTTCAATCTGATCCCGGTCATGAAATTGCAAAAAAACAAATGAAAGGTTTTTCAGGAATGATATCTTTTGAATTAAAAGGTGGTATTCCTGCAGGAAAACATGTTATGAATAATGTTAAATTATGCTTTTTAGCTGAGAGTCTTGGTGCAGTAGAAAGCATGATTACGCATCCAGCAACAATGACGCACGCTGATGTTCCTGCGGAAGATAGACATGCTAGAGGATTAACGGATGGTTTAGTTAGATTATCTGTTGGTATTGAAGATAAAGAAGATATTATTGAAGATTTGAAAAATGCTTTAAAACATGCCTGATAAATTATAGAAATGTTTATATTATACTGACATGCAAAACTGTAATATTAAGATATTATTCTATGTTTTTTTATTGATGAGTATAGTCTTTACAAAGAATTTAACCTTGCATGATTATGATAATCCCTCAGCAACCCATATATTAGATTCTGAAATAATAGGTGATATCCTTATTGTATCTGGCATGATAGGTGGAATTGAATTTTATGATATTTCTAATAGAGAGAATTTAAATCATTTAACTAATTTGCATTTATCTGGAGGTGGTGGTGGAGGTGGCCAAGGTGGTGGTACGAAGCCTAATTGTATTGTTGCATCGGGTAACTATGCTTATGTAACGACAAATAGAGGTTTAGGTGTAATAAATATTTCAAATCCATCGAATCCTCAATATTTAGGTATTGTTTCTAACACAGATGATTATATTCTTGAAGATTTAGATGTTTCTAATGATCTTTTAGCCGTATCAGCTCATGAAGATGGCACTTTGTTATTTGATATATCTAATCCTTCAAATCCTTCATTTATTTCATCTGTAAGTGGAGAAAATGTATGGACTGTTTCTATTGTAGATGATTTCCTATATATAGGAGACCAAAATATATTAAGTATTTATTCTTTAACAATCGACCCATTTAACAATTCTGTAAATGTTGATTTTCTATTAGATATTAATCTTAGTAATAGTATTAAAGATATTGAAACATCTCATAATGATGATTATATTTTTGTTGCATTAGGTTCAGATGGTGTTGTATTAGTTGATTACATAATAGAAAACAATGATTATGAAATTCTAGATGTATTTAATACGTCAGCATTAGCAAATAAAATTGATTTTTTTAATGAAACATTATATGCACAACGTTTAGCAGTTTCAGATTGGGATGATGTAGAAATAATCGAATGGGATGGACTGAATCTTAATTTAGTTGGTTATAAAAATACAACAAGGCGAACCATGGGGATTTCAGTAAAAGATGAATATGTCTATTCATCTGAGTGGGCTTCAGTTCAAATTTTTGAATATGGAGAGATTGAAGGTCCAGATATAGATTTAAGTACTTATGAGTTAAATTTTCCTTATGTTCAAAACGGTGAGTCTTTTACAATGCAATTAGATGTTATAAATAATGGAAATTCAGAGTTAAATATTTTAGATGCATATACAACAAATGATGAATTTGGGTATTCTATTTTAAATAATTTGATGCCAGGTGAATTACAGATAATTGATGTCACATATACTGCAAATGCTAATAATTCTTCTGGTAGCTATAGAATATTTAGTAATGATTCTGATGAATATGAAATTATATGTGAAACTAATGGTAATATTAATGGTGCAAATATTGGTGGTGATGCCCCTGACTTCAGTTTGGATATTATAGCAAATGGTCAGGGCTTATTTACATTATCTGATTATATTGGGCAAGTAGTAATACTTGCATTCTTTGCGCCTAACTGACCTGTTTGTAGTCCGGAGTTATCGGATTTAGAAACTGCTATTTGGCAGAATTATATTGATGATGATATTGTTTTTGTAGGTATATCTAATACAAATAATCAGAATATAATCAATAATTTCATTGAAGAGAATAGTTTAACCTTTCCAATACTTTATGATACTGGTAGTCCTGGTGGTGTGCAAGGTGGAGATGTATATGATCTTTATTATATGCCTAATGATGGTTCTCCATATCCAAGAGATTTTATAATTGACCAAGATGGTATAATTGCATACGCAAACAATGAAATAGATACTGCATGGATGTTATCTGTCCTAGATGATTTATTGCATACAGGAAATGGAATAATGGGAGATATTAATCAAGACAATGTAATCAATGTGCTTGATATTATAACATTAATTAATTTTATATTATCTGAAGATGTTCCCATGGATGATGAATTTAGTTATTCAGATTTAAATTCTGATAATGTTTTAAATGTTCTAGATATTGTTATATTAGTAAATCTAATTTTAAATTAGGAGTATAAATTATGCAAGAATTGCAAAATAGATTGTTCTTAATAACCTTTTTAATTTTAAATATTTTATTTGGAGAAAATCAAATGAATCAAAATAATCAAATACCATTAGAAGATTTTTTTAGGAATCCTGAAAAAGCAAGCTTTCAATTATCCCCAAATGGTGGTTTTATATCATATATGAAACCATGGGAAGATGGGAATAGAATGATGAACGTTTATATCAAAAATATAAATACACAAGAGGAAATACGTTTAACAAAAGCTATTGAGCGTAGTATATATGGCTATTTTTGGTTGAATGAAAGTAGAATTGCATATATACAGGATAAAGGTGGTGATGAAAATATTCATATATATGCAGTAAAC
>PASS01000003.1 GCA_002712165.1 Fidelibacterota bacterium | reverse complement strand
ATAATACATCCATTTATCATACATCCATTTATCATACATCCATTTATCATACATCCATTTATCATGTATTTATTTTTTATAAGGTGTTCTATTTACATGAATACCACAGTAATACGTTGGTTCATTTTCATAATCTATATACTTATATATATTATTATCAACAGCTACCTTCAATAAATATTTCATATTATCCCAGAATATTGGAGGATGACCTACCTCAATAGTCATTATATGTGCTAGTTCATGAATAACTACAAATAATATAGTATTAATATCAGTGATCATATTTCCATTTATATCAATTAAACAGATACTTATCTCCTGACCCTTATTAAGGGAATATGCAGTATAATCCATATCTAAATTCTCTGATAATGAATCCGGGTTGTATGTATTATAAAGCCGTTTTATATGTTCATTATCTTCATTCATATTGTTTACAATATGAATTAATTGTAATACTTTTTCATTTATTTTTGATAATACCTCCACTTTTTTGTATTTATTTTCATCATTCTTAACCTTATAATATCTATTATCATAGGTAGATTTTATAGTAGTTATATTACTTAGTATAGAATTATTATATGATATAATAAAAATAATAATTAATAATAAAAATTGAAATGTGTATTTCATATACCTATTATAATATTTAATTTGAACTGTATTAATTACTTAAATTAATAATAATTAGTTATATATATATATGTATATCAATATAACAGACATAATAGGTGATGATGTAGATAGAGATGGTTCTTTTGATATGAATGGTATTAATGTAATGTATAAATACATTGAATATATTATAACTATTTATGGAAAGACATCAAATAATGAGAATATAGTAATTAATGTGAATAATTATAAGCCATATCTATATGTAAAGATACCTACAACATGGACATTATCAACATTTAAATCTAAATTTAAAAAATCAATAGAAAAGCCTAAAAATGGGTACTTTATTGATAAGAATGGAATTAATAAATCGTATTCCTTTACAAATAATAATATAAATAGAAATGAATATAAAATAGACTATGAATTAATAGAAGATAATTATGATCTTTATAATTTTGACTGGAATTATGAAACAGATTCAAGGAGGTTATCAAAATTTATTAAGATTTCAACCAAAAGTAATAAGGAGTTATATAATATTAAACGTTGTATAGAAAATATATATAATAAACAGAATAAGGATCCGATACTACAAGAATGGATTGATTTATCTGATAATAGTGAATGTAAATGTAACCTTTATGAGAGTAATATAAATCCTATCATACGCTTTATCCATATGAAAGATATAAAACCTTCAGGATGGATCTATATTGATGATAATATTATAGATAGGTTAAAGGTTACAGATAAAAAATATTCTAGTGATATAGAATTACTATGTAAACATCAATTAATAAACGTAGTTAATAAAAATTCTATATCTAATCTAATTATAGCATCATTTGATATTGAATGTGATAGTCTGCATGGTAGTTTTCCACAAGCTACAAAGGATTATATGAAGTTGATTTCAGATTTATCAGAAGAATATACGAAGTGGATAATAAGTAATCATTATGATAATATAAATATAGATGATAAATGTAGATATAATTATGTATATAATTATATTAGATCGTCCTTTATAGATACGGGTTCTGATAACTATATAGAAACTATAAATGGTATACCAACAAATGATTCAATATTAATCTGTTCAAAAAATATATATTTACTCTTACAATATACTTATTTATTTACTAATGAAGATATTCCAGAAGTATTAAATCTACCATTAGATCAAAAACATATAATAAATAAATATGATGTTATTAATGGATACTGTTCTATTAATATACCTAATAAAATTAAAGAAAAGTATTACAATGAATCAAACAAAATATTAAATAAATATTTAGTAAACAATGATAAACAGGTTATATTACAATATGGTGACCCTATTATACAAATTGGTACTGTATTCTTTACATTAAACGATAATAAGATTACTAGGTATATACAAGTAATTAAACCCGCTGCAAAAGATGAAGAAATATGTGATGATATTCCTGGAGTCAATGTTCAAAGATGTTTCAATGAAATTGATCTATTAGAAAAATGGAAGGATTTAATTAATAAGGTTAATCCAGATTATATAACTGGATATAATATATTTGGATTTGATTTTGAGTATATAGATACTCGTGTAAAATACCTACTTTCCCTTCAAAGTAAAGGATATTTAGAATATAAACAATCATTTAACTTTTATAATCTAGGTAGATCTATACGTAATCCTAAAAAGGGTAATAAGGTTTGCATGTTAGATAAATCATACACTCCAAATAATGATGTAGAGTCGTCCTATAATCAATCAAAATGGATTCGAATGGATGGTCGGATTATATTTGATATGCAAAAAGAGATAAAGAAATTACATAACTTAGAAAGTTATAAATTAGATTATGTTGCTTCTCATTTTATGAGAGGAGTCATTTCCCCATCTAGAAGATATAATCCAAATAAAAATAAGTATACATTTATAAATAATTCTAATACAGTATCATGGATACTATGTTCAAATACCTTAGGAAATCTAAAAATAGGGGATTTTATATCGTTTAAAATAGATAGTATTGGTGGAGAAGTATTATTATTAAATGGTTATAAGTTCCACATTATAAGTATATATTCTAAGTATAATGAAATTCGAGTAGATATATCATCTATAGATATTTATGCATTACAATCTGAATTAGAAGGTTATCAAGATTGTAAGATTGAATGGTGTTTAAATAAGGATGATGTTTCAGCTAAACAGATATTTAATTTACATAAAAATGGTGGTTCAAATGGTAGAGCAATCGTAGCTAAATATTGTATTCAAGATTGTGAGCTTTGTATACATTTACTTAATTTATTAGATATTGTACCTAATAATATTGGTATGTCTAATGTATGTTATGTACCATTATCATATATATATTTACGAGGACAAGGTGTCAAGGTTATGTCTATTGTATCATATTTTGCAGATAGATTTAAATACCGTATACCTACTTTAATAAAGGATAATACACAGTCTGGATATGAAGGAGCTATTGTATTAGAACCAAATCCACCAGGAATTTATCTGGATACCCCTATAACTGTTGTCGATTATGCTTCATTATATCCATCATCTATGATTGAATTAAATTTATCACATGAAACATTTATAACATGTAATGGAGATCATCCATATATTAAAAAATATAATGATTATAATATAATAAAATATGATAATTATATATATAAGACGAAGGGTACAATAACAACAAAACACTTAGATGAGGAGAACCCAATTATAACATGTTATTTCAAAAGTAATCAAGTAGAATTAATTAATAATAAAAATGTGATACGACCTGAATCACAAGGTATATTACCTATTGTATTAAACCATTTACTTACTGAAAGGAAGAAGACAAAAAAAATGTTATATAATGAAAATGATATAGATAAAAGAAAGGTATTAGAAGGATTACAATTATCATATAAACTTACAGCTAATTCTGTATATGGTCAAGTAGGTGCTAAAACAAGTCATATATATAAGCAAGTAATTGCTGCATGTACTACATCAATTGGTCGGGAAAGAATTAATGATGCAAAGGAAGGAGTTATTCAATGGGCTATTAATAATAAATTTAAAGAATTACCAAAAATCGTATATGGTGATACTGATTCTGTATTTATACAGTTTCCTAATATAGATAAAAATGGTAATAAAATAACTAAGAAAAGTGAATTAATTAAGCATTCGATTCAATGTGGTAAGGAGGCAGGGGCATATGTGGATAGTTTATTGGGCCCCCCTCAAAACTTAGAGTATGAGAAAGTATTTTATCCATTTATTCTAATATCTAAGAAAAGGTACATAGGTGATAAATGGGAATCAATTGATGATGTAGATAATAATAAATATAAGCGTACATCAATGGGTATAGTAATGAAAAGGAGAGATAATGCTCCTATAGTCAAATATGTTTATGGAAATATAATTGATAAGATATTAACAAACATTGGATTTGATAAAGTAATAGATTGGTTAATCTCAACATTAGATGATATAATGAATGGTAAATTTCCAATCAACTACTTTATAATAACAAAATCATTACGAGCATATTATAAGAACCCAACCTCTATAGCACATAAGGTATTAGCTGATCGGATTGGTGAACGTGATCCCGGTAAAAGACCAAAAGCTGGTGATAGAGTGCCTTACGTCTATAAAAATTTAACAGACTATGATCTAGTATTTGATAGATATGAACAATATAAATCTGGTAAGAATAAGGGTAAAGATAAGAAAAAGTCAATCCTTCAAGGAGATAGAATCGAACACCCGGATTATATTAATCAATTAAATGATATTGATTATGCATTCTATATTACTAATCAAATAATGAATCCTGTACTACAGGTATTAGAATTAGATATGAATAATAACTACGAATCTATATTTAATAAGTATAAGGAAGATGGAGAACTTCTATATAAGAGAATGGATAAATATAAACATATAAAGAAATAATTATATATAGTACATAAAGGATCATTGTGATAAGCTACAAGAATTAGTAGATAACCTTACAAATGATATTAAAAAAATGGATAAAGAAAATAAATTATTAAGAGATGCAATGCAGGATCAAAAAAAATTACTAATAGTAATCTATAAGGTCTGTTTATTAAAACGGTATCAGAATGAATTATCATATGAAATAATAAATAAGTTTAATATATCTAAAGTTCATATGGATGTAGGATTATTATGATCTATATTTCTGTTGTTTATATTGTAGTAACATTTCATACATACAATGATTATTGTAAATATAATCTCTATTATACTTGAAATTATTATTGGTATTAATCCTCCATGTAAACTATATACTAGTGTTAATATTAATGCTATAATAAATAGTAACTGCCAATAGTATGATATATTCGATAAATCTTTTATTTTGTATGCTCTATATATTTGTGGTATTATACTAATAGGAAATAGTATACCCCCTATATATCCACATAATTCATAAAACTCTATCATTCATTTTCTCCTTATTTAAATATCAAATTATTTTTTTTTTTTCCACCTATACCATAAATATCCACCTACTCCAATTAATATGACTATAATAGCTAGTACTATATATAATAATATATTACTATCTTCATCTAAACCGAACTTATCTTTTAATTTACTACCAAATTTCTCATTAAGACTTATTTTTAACTTGTTTAAGGCTTCCTTTGATTTTTTTTTCATATTTTCTAGAAGATTTCTTTTTTCTTCTAAAGTTTCGGCAGTAATAGGGGTCTCGCCGTTCATCTCGGCCTCGATCGCCTGATCGCACTTTTGTTCTATATTGCTGACGTCCGCATGAGTAGCGTCGATAACATTAGCGCAGCACTGTACTTGGGTAATTGATCCCGTGGCAGTCGGCTTATCAGTTAAAGTTGGGTTTCCTGTCGGCTCAGTTTGCTGCTCCGGCACCATTCCTTTTTCGTCAGCTCTAAGTGTGCTTTCTGTGGTTTTATGAGCATTATCAGTAGTTTCTTTAATATAATTTGCAGGGTGTCTACATTCATCATGAAATTTTCGTCCGCCGTCCCACGCGGTCTGGTCTGGATTGCCCCAGTACGCATTGCTCTCGTTGTATCTTCCTTCAAAACTTAATTCAGCAAATTCACCATCATCATTATCGAGAGCGTCCTGGGCACATGAATCACATCCTGCATTGTCGGGCCTTTGGGTGTCCGCCTCGCGCCCATGTCCAGCCCCCCTCCACTTCCTTTGACTATTTAATCTTCTACCATATATATCAACGACCGGGTTATCGCGGTGGGCGATAGACGTCTCCCAGACCGATTTCGCCGCGCCAAGACCGCCTTGTTTCCCACCCCACCCCGCTCCCTCTAAGGAAAATGAGTGCCATATTGGTTTCGAATAATCCCGCTTTGTACACTTTGTATGTACTTCCTCATTTACACCATCCCACATGGGGAAGTCGACCATAATGCCGCATAATCTGTCGACGCAGTTGCCGGCGGCATCGCGATCGTGCGATGCGCAGTCAGTCTCCGTCGGCCTAGCTCTCATCAATCTATCTTCTGTCGCGTTCCGCGCCCCGACCACCCACTTCCACCCATGAGGTCGCTCAGCGCGGTGGCCGAGACCATTGGGCCAAGCTGCGGCGCTGGTGTGGGTCGAGTTGCCTTCCGACTGCAAGGCAAACCTCAAGTTTTGCTCTGGAAAATTATAACCATATGAAAATACACAGTCATCCTTTTCGTCATCGTCCAGGGGTCTGTGCCATGTGCATCCGTTGTTTGTCGGGCATGCACTTTCTCCCTTAACTGTTGTGCCAATCTGATTAAACTTGAATATTTTGCTGCAGTCTGTAATAGTAATCTCTCCAGTGTGCGGGTGTATTAATTCTTTGGGGTAATTTGGACTATCCACGCCTCCTGTGAATTCGCCTTCACACGCCGCTCCATCTTCAAGATCTCGGCCGAATAGTTTACCCCCACGCTTATTTACATTCTCAAACGAACATGGGTTCTTCCCGTTATAGTTTTCCCTAATATTAGGAACTAAGTTCCTACAAAATTTCTGGAGTCTGTTGTATTCGGGGTTCGGCGGAGTCTTGTCCTTCTGCTGGGGGTGGAGGGGTTCGCGGGCATCGGGGCGGGGGCCTGGAGCTTTACATATGGGTGCCCAGGACTTCTTATTATTTATTGTGGGGGTGTTGACGCGTCTCCCGGACCCTACTGTAAGCCACTCGTCATTATATCCTTGGTATGCTCCGTTCACGGTGTCGGTTCTGGTTCTGAATCCCCGAGGGTCGCCCCCGGACCACATGGGCGGCAATCCTGGATCTGCCGGCTCCCCCGTGTAGTTTCCATCATCTGAGGCAGCTTTATCGTTGAGCGGCCCGAACGAATTGCATGTCGTTGGTTTGTCGGTGTGGTCGTGGCATCTCCCCCAACTATATTCTCCTAGTCGCGCCGTCTCCATGCCCGGACTATCGGCTGCAGGTGCACCTCTGAAAAACCCACCCAAGGTATGACCTGGTCCGCAATCATCCATCGCCCCACTGTTTTCGTTTTTGCGGTCCGTCTCTGTGGCCGTGGAGCTCTGTATCTGCCATAATAGATCGACCTCATCCTTCAGCCTATTTTGTTCCCATCTAAGAACCGCACGGTCATATTCTTTCTTTTCTGTGTCATATTCGCTCCATACATCCAACTTCCCGATCCTCCACGTAGGAATATCATTATTTAGGTGGTTATCAAGGATCTCACTGAACTGGGTTTTACAACCACAAGCAGGACTCTCAGAATTTTCACGACAATATTTTTCTAATCCCTTCTTCTTCTCTGACATATAATAATACATATATAAAAATAATATTTTTTTAGATAATTAATATAAAATTATTATATATACATAATTATATGACTACAGACACTAGCCCTTTCACAATTAGTGGATTAGCACAATGTACCGAAAACCAAATGCCTATATGGGCAACTGATAATAGTACTAGAACATTAACAGCCGCTAATTGTCTACCTAATCAATGTGATGCTGGATTCCTGAACAAACCATATTTTGGCTGTGAACGTGAGAAATGTGATGCCAGAGAAATAAATGATAATGGTGAACCAACAAATTCGGCCGCGCCCCCTATCAGACCTATAGACCCTTATGAAGGTTTTAATGCGGAGACTGACCCCAACGTGACTCTGAATTCATCAAAAAAATATGAGGTTATAAAATCCAGTCCTTACCATAGATGTATTATTGAGAGTTGTACTGGTGTAGATAAGCCATATAAGGGGTGCATCCCTCAACCATGTGCTTCAACACAGGACTCGGATTCAGACGCTGATCCATATGTTGGATGTATATGTAGTACTAAAGAACAAGTTGAGGATCCTGGAAATTTAAATTGCGAACCCGCTATGTGCCTTAGTGCAAGAAGAGACGGATATATGAATGCTGATGGGAGTCAGATTGAAAGTTGTACAGGATTAGAAAATGAATGTGTTCCATATGAAGGATGTGACACTACCGTGTTGTATGATAAAGATGGAAGCACGGCACGGCAGGCGCAGCCCGGAGGAATGGATCCATATAATAATTCCACATGTGAAGAATCTAACCTTGCGCAAACAGATACATGTCCAGAGGGTGTAGATGAGGCTCAGACGGCGGTTGAATTATGTGAACAAATTGATGAAACAAAAGATACTTTGGGTGGTGTTGCGAATAATTATATTGACAAGGTTGGAGATTTTTTTAATAATTTGACACCAGGTGGTTGGATTGACGCGGCTGGTTCAGATGCATCAATGACGAGCCTTATCAAAAACAATTTTAATATAGATATAAATAATGATACTATAGTTAACGTAAAAAATGCGTGTAATAGTACTAGTGCACAGGTAGCAGAAAATCTTATAGATGTTGATGGCACAGAATGCGCTCGACTTAAGAATAAAGCACTCAAGAACTGTACTGATGCTTCTCAAGCGTATTCAATAGCCGTAGCTTCGTCTGAAAACGCCATAGATCTCATAGATCAATATTCAGAATCAATATATAAGCCATGCGTTGCTGCGTTGGATGATTATTTACCGAAAGTTGAAGGAGTAAATCAAAGTATTAACCAA
The DNA here is from genome assembly GCA_002712165.1 of Fidelibacterota bacterium. Classification (GTDB taxonomy): domain Bacteria; phylum Pseudomonadota; class Alphaproteobacteria; order Rhodospirillales; family Rhodospirillaceae; genus UBA11612. The sequence continues at coordinate 10,905 of PASS01000003.1, read as the reverse complement.
GAAGTACGGCAAACCTGTTTAGTAGAAGCTGTAGCTGAAGCAGTTAGGCAACAGAATGCTAGTATAGATAGTGAAGCGATGGCTGAAATGATGACTGAAGCAGATGGATTTAGTGCTGATNCTGAAAATAAATCAACATTATGTCAAAATATTAACCAGAATGTAAGTAGTTGTACATTATTAAATACAAGTAACTGCTGTTCAAATATGTCAACTCAGAAAGCAAAAAATAGATTCGAGGCTAACTGTGGTTCATTTAATGATATAACACAAGAAGTAAATCAAAAAGCTTATCAGCAATGTATGATGGGATCAAAGGTTGCAAATGCAGAATTTTTAGACCTGGAAAGCGAAAGTAAAAGTTCGTTAATGTCAACAGTTTTATCATACGGTCCATCTATTGGTATTGGATTTGCAGCACTTATAATAATGGGTATTATCTACTATGCATATCAATATTCATGGGGGATAGATGAAACAGATACATGTAAGGCTAGACATACTTGGTTTAGTGGATTAGATAAAAAGGGGTGTAATAAGAAATTAAAGAGTAAGTTAAGTAATCCTCCAGTTGCTGATGCAGTTCCAGTCCAAGGTGGTCGAAGAGTAAGGTAAAAAAAAATTTGAAAGTGAGCATCTCCATCTTTATTACCAAACGAACACTATAATACGCGCCACGAATCAAACTATACACTCTATCTCTACACAATGTCTCACATGAAGCAGACAAAGGAGTTCATGGTTAAGTTTGCTGATGCAAGCTATGAGGGGTTGGGAGTCAGTAAGGACACACTTCTAGAGGTCGTTGATCGATTTCTGGAGGAAAATTCTGAGATCGTACCGAAACGTTCATCAGGTCGTTCTTCTACGAAGCCTGGGGATGCTTTTGACGGAGACCTGTGTCACTGTAGACTTTACGATAAGTCTGGTCATCACAAGCAATGTTCTGCTTCAAAGCAAGGAGATACCCTATACTGTAAGCTTCATCAAAAGAAGATTACAGAAACGGACGAGGGAGTTTGGAAGTTTGGGAACTACAACGAGGATACCCCAACCGAACACCTAAGTGGAAAGGATAAGGGAAAATCCATTGCATGGAAGATGGATGGCTTCTCTCCAGTGAAACGTTCTCCTTCAAAGAAGTCTTCAAAAGAAGAACTACCTGAAGGACACCTTCCGAGACCACGAGGTCGTGGACCTGTTGGGAAGGTTTGGGATTCTTCGATTGGGGAATGGGTTGATAAGCCTCAAGACAAGACCATTGATGCTTCTCTGAAGGGGAAAAAGGTTTCGGAGCTCAAAAAGATTGCTCTTGAAAGGGGTATTTCACAAGAAGCTATTGATGGAACAGAAGATGAGGACAATCGAAAGCTTGCTCTGATGAAGCTGATCGGTCCTCCTAAGGAGGAATCGAAGGTTGTGAATCAAGCATCCAGTTCATCCAGGTCGATTCAAACCGCACCGAACCTTGGTACAAAGAAGGTTTCTGAGCTGAAGAAGATAGCTGTTGAGAAGGGTATCTCACAGGGGGCGATTGATGAAACAGATGATGAAGATGATCGAAAAGGTGCATTGATCACTCTTATCAATGCATTCAAATATGATCAATCCAATGAACCTTCATCTATCTCTGATGCAATTGAACCGAACTCTGTAAAGGTAGAATCGATTACTCCGACAAGCTCGGTAAATACCGAGCCTATTGAGGAAAAGGATAATCCAGAAATGGATGAATCAGCCTTTACATTTGAAGGAGTTGAATATATGTGGGATAAAGAATCTGGTGAACTCACCAATCCAGATACATACGACCTGATCGGAACCCTTGCTGAGGATAAGGGCTCTATCAAGTTTCAAAATGATGAAATGAAGAAAGCGCATGAGGATAATGAGAATTATGTACAGTGTTAGAATAATAAAACAGAAGAGTAAATGAGTATATAGTCGTCCATTTAGTTAATAGGTCTATAATTCTTTAAAATAGTCTTAGTCATGCATAATATAAAGTTAATACTATCTAAAAGTTGTTATTATATTATTCAAATAACCTTTTTTTTCTTTTATCTGCGTTTAGATCTACGCTTAGATCTGCGTTTAGATCTACGCTTAGATCTGCGCTTAGATCGTAATTTTTTAAGTGATCCCCTGGTTAATCTACCACCACGTACAGTTATTGGATTAATAAATCCGGCTGCATCTAATTCATTATCATCCATTCCCCAAGTAGGTGGGACTTCATCATCAAATTTTGAAAGACCTGTTTGGGGATCATATTGTGTATTTTCTACTTGTCTCCTTAATGATGCGTTCCTCCACATATGTTTCTTAGGTCTATCAACTAATGATTGTCTATATGTAGTATATGCCTCATATAATGATGATCCTAACCCTATTTCTGCTGGTGTAGCATATTCCGATAGATAATTTTGTAATTCAAAATCATTACTAAAGTCTGTATTTCTATTTAGCCATTCATCCCATGATAGTACTAAAGGCATCATAGACCTAACTTTATCCCAATTCTGTCTAACTCGTGGACGTTTATATTCTTCCATTATAATATATAATTTATTTTAATTTGAATTAAAATAAATTATAAAAAAATTAATAATTATGTCTTGCTTTAAAAAGAAACGCAGAAATAGATCAAATAAGATATTACCTTATACAAATATAGATAAAATTACCATGGAAAATATATGTTCAATAGATGAATTTAATGAATTATATAACTCGAATAATATAACTTGTTATAATTGTAAAGGAGTTTTTCAATTAAAAAGTTGTATGATTAAAGGTCAATGTACTGGGTGTGATAATTATTTTCATTGTGGAATAAATACATGTATTGGCCATAATTGTAAATATGAAATTAATAATTCAATATATAGAAATAAGTGGTGTAATAATTGCATTCCAAACTCAATAATTATGAATATTGATAATAAGAGATATAAGGATATATGTTTATGTCAAGTATGTTTAGATGATACAAAGACACCTTCAATATATAAGAAAAAGATATAAGTAACTTTTATTATTTAAAATACGTAATTGAATATATTTATTTTATCCAATATAATATATTAGATATTATAATGGAGACAATTCAATTAATATCATTAATAGGGATAATTATATTCTATGCTGCATATATTATTCATTTAACATTTATCTATGATTACAGTAAAAATAATGAATCCACTAAGAAATCATCCACTAAGAAATCATCCACTAAGAAATCATCCACTAAGAAATCATCCAATGAGTCAACTGAATCTATTCTATATGGAAAAGTACCAATGTATACATTTATTGTTATAATTTTTATATTTACACTTTTATTATCATATAATCTATGGTTCAGTAATGTATATTTATGTGTATGGTTATTAACAGGTATTATTTCATTAATGACAGCACATATTGCATATTTCCAAAATTGTAATGAATGTAAAAAAGAGATAACCGATATATCAAAAAAGTCTATATCTTCATTTATATTATTATTTTTAGCTGGATTTATGGTATCAAATATCAATGAATACATTATGAATTGTACAAATAAATCAAAGAGTTTATTATGTTGTAAATCATTTGTATATCTATGTACCTTTTTAATCTATGTATTCACTATAGTTATTGATATAGTTTTTAAATTTAAGCCAGAATGGAGGTTCCATACAGATTATTATGATTCAAAGTTTTCAATAGTTCCTATTATAATACAAGCAATTTGGGTATTCTTCATACTCTTTGTTTTAGATGGATATAAGTATTCAAGAACTCCAGGTCAAATGTTACAAGAGAAGTTAACTAAAAGTCAAGTAATGGTAGGTGGAACTGTTAATACTATCAGTAAATATGCCACTTATTTAACAGTTGCGTACATAATGTTTCAATATTTTATATATATACAAACAACAAAAACATGTACTCAATGGAATGATGATGATTCTTGGAAATTAAATTTAATTCGAACCATTAATTATAATAGAGTTGGTTCAACCATTATCATATTATGTTTAATAATGAGCTTTACAGATTGCTAATAGTAGACCTATAATACCTTTCAGATGATTCAACTAGTTGAGTTAATAATATAGCTATAGTCATAGGCCCTATACCACCAGGTACAGGAGTTATAGCACGACATTTATTATATACATTATCATAATCTATATCACCTACTATATTACTACCTTTTTTATTTATACCAATATCAACTAAAATACAATTTGATTGAATCCAATCACTTTCTATTAAATGTGGTACTCCACATGCAGTTAATAATAAATCTGCTTCTTTTGTAATATACTTTATATTTTTCGTATATTTATTACATACTTGTACATTATATCCACGTTTCATAAATAATATCGATAATGGTATACCTATATGTATACTATCACCAATAATAACTACCTTAAATTCTTCATTATATGGTAAGAGTTTATAATATTCTAATAATTCAATACACCCCCTTGATGTAGATGATATATATGAATCTACATTATGTGATATTTTTCCAATACTAGTATATGTTAGACCATCAACATCTTTTGAAGGATGTATACTATTTATTATAAAATGAGTATTTAGATTAGTAGGCAACGGTAACTGTATTAGTATTCCATGTATAGTATTATTATTATTCATATCATTGATTATTGATATTATATCTTCTTGATTTACATCAACTGGAAAATGAACGACTTTAACATCTATTCCATATTCAATACATTTTTTCTGTTTCATATTGATATACATTATACTATCCATATTATCACCAATTAATAGTATTCCTAACTTTGGTATAATACCTTTTATTTTCAATTTACTAATTCTATGAATTAAATTATCTAATTTAATATTTGCTACATGAGTACCATTAATAATCATTTCATTATATATATATATATATTCGTTTAAGTATAGTTATTATTGTAGTTATTATTATATAGCCATATATTATGGAAAAGTGGTTAAATAGTTATATACCATATTCAACATCAATAATAAAAGATGTAATTAATATTAGTTTCAATATATTATATATACATCTACGAAAATATCCATGGATAGATTCAAAATATGATATAGATAAATTACGTTATAACTTTTATACATTCATTCATAATGAATATATTATAAAGAAGCCTTCTAATATAGATAAATATACAGAAGAGTTTGAATATTTAGACCTTAAATTATCAGAAGAATGCATAAATTTATATATTAAATTTAGAGACTTATTCAGCTCTTATGGATTATCTATTTTTAATGGATATAATTCAAATTCATATCCATTGCTTGTATATATATATAATAATTACATAATTAATATATATGATAATGATGATACTGATATAAATGATCCATCAACAGATTATTATGATATTTTATATGAAAATTAATATAATGCTATTATATATAATGCTATTATATTTATTATCTATAATAGTTATATTATTATTAAAATATAGATCTTGTACAGAGGGATTAGTAATGAATGAATGGGTTAATAATTATACAGAAAACCCTACAAACTATCCATTAGAAATCGATGATTATGGAATATTTTATGTGGAGGATGAAGGTATAGTCCTTGAGTTTATTCCTAGGATTGCATCATGTAATAGTGATGAATCAAATTCATGTACACTATCAACTGATATATCTGGTGATAGTGGATCACATTTAGGTCTATCTATAATTCCATGTCAAGGTAATATAGATTCTTGTACTAGGGGTTCACCAGATTGGAGTGGATATTTTTTAAATTACCCAGATAATGTATGGCCATTTAATAATACTAAGTCATGGAAGAGGTCAAGTGAAGGTGGTAATAGATCTGCATTATTATTAAGTAGTATAGGTGTAGATCAATTAAGGGAATCATCTCCTATAACTAATTATGAATTAGTTCAATTGTGTGCTGAAAGTTGTAGTAATATGCCAGAGTGTACTAATTTTCAACCTGGATTAATCTCAACTAAAGTTAATAAACTAGGCAATATGAATTCTACATATTATAATCGGAATCAATTAATAGATCCAGGTAATATGGAAGATAATGATAATAGTCCATGTAAATTATTTAAGAATACAAATCAAGTTTATGATCCTACTGGATTACCATTTAATAATAAATATGGTGGTACATATAATCCATCAACAGATGTATTAATTAATCAGGAACCAGAACAATGGGTAAATGTTATACATAGTGAATGGATTGATGATGAAACAAGTACACCTATAATAAAAAGGGGGAGGATTGAATATCCAATTTTTCTTTTAGAAAAGAGAGAAGTTATTGATGAAGTAAAGAAAAAGTGGGTAATAGAGGGTATAAGTAAACATGGAATTAAGACAGGTAAGATACGTAAATGGTGGCCATCAATTAGATTTGAAGATATACAGAATAAGTTTAATAAGTATTGTAAGGGTACATCATGCACAGTTAATACAAATGGTTCTTTTCTGTTAAATATTGATGGTATAATTACAAATATTTCTTCTGATAATCAACTACTTTATCACGAACTAAATCATCCAACAGAAGAAGTAAATGAAACATATAGTTTAGATCAATCAATTGGGACCTATATTGCGTTTTTTATAGGGGTTATACTAGTATTATTCATTATAATGCTCATTTTAGGTTTAATACGGGAGAAATCAAAACGAAATAAATCAGAATCGGAATAATATATGTATTATATCTATATCTCCATTAACAGAGTTAATATAATTTATCTATGTTATAATATAATATTAGATATGTTTATAAAAGCATTGGAACGTAATTGTGAATTAATCATGGTATGTATACTTACAGCGGTAACGACATGGTATTTGACTCGCAGATTTGGAGCCTGTAATGAAAGATTTTTTCTAGGTGCTCAGGATCCGGTGCAAGGAGAGTACGTGATACATGTCAATCGCAACGTCAGCAATCTCTGCCGCCCGGGTTGTGGCTGCACGGGAGGCATGGACGCAGCGGGCAACTTCGACATGAGCAAATGTTGTGATGCAGTCTGGAACGCTTGCTACCCCCTTAAATGTGCCGGCGCCAATTGCCTACACGGCGATGCGATGAAGGCCGAGGAGCAGGCGGCGAAAGCCTAGGCTGATGACAAGCCTACGGCGATGGTCGCGCCGCAGAGGGGCTCCGACCACAAAGGGGGGGCTGCGGCCGTCACAGCTGATGCGGTGCGGCTACGGGGGGAAGTGCGCCGACGGAACCTGGAAACATTATGATGGCGCCTTCGACGGCGGAATCCCGCGATGATAGCATGCGGAGGATATCTCGTTTCAGAAGGCGCGCTTCTCTCCTAATATATGATTGTAAACAAAATATACCACCTACTTTTAATCTATGTATTAATTATATGGGTTTGCCAAATAGATTCATAATAGGTGGTAATTATACATTTTCAGATATATATAATATATCCAACAAATATAAACGGGAAAAAGGGAGTAATAAATATATGAAATTAAAAAGAGATCAGTCAAAAAAGAAAAGGTCAAAAAAGAAAAGGTCAAAAAAGAAAAGGTCAAAAAAGAAACAAACAAAAAAAAAGAGGTATAATTTAATTAATAAAAGGTCTCGATTAATGAAATGTAAGTGTAATAATAGATATGTAAACCGTATGGTTAAATCCCCTAGTGGATATGGTATATGTCCAAATTGTACTCCAATAGACCGAATTATGTATGGTACAGATAGAAATCTATGGAAGAATAAATCATTTAAAAGTGGAAATAGATGGATAAAGGTTACAAATTAAAAAATATATATATATATATATATGTCTGTATCAAGTTTAATAGGTAAAAATACATTTAATCTAATAACACATATAATTATAGTAAAAATTGTTGCTATTATACCAATATTAACGGCTATATCAGTCTATAATAAAACTAATTCAAAGGTAATCCAATATATTACAATAATATTAGCATCCATTATAATAATTATCCAAATCATTCGTGCTATTTTTCAATATAGAAGCGTTACAAGTATTTTAGTTGTATTATTTATGTTAATATATGCTTTATCATTATTATTTATAGGTATATTTATGAATAGTATAGAAGACAGTAATAGATTATGGATTGCTATATATTTAATAGTATTCTCACATTTATTTGAAATTGTTGATATAATTGATTTTAGAATTAGTCCATTTAAACGTTAATTAATTTGTTTATAGAATAGACAGTATGGTTTTTGTTTCATAGCATTATTAATTGAAATAATAGAAACTTGGTCATCATTATATATCCTCCATTGATGATCATATTGATTATAGCATATAGCAATATAATGTCCTCCATTCATAGAACCGAATTGAATACACATTGCAATTAATTTATATTTATTTGAACCTTCATTATAATTAATATTATATGGATCCATATCTAATATATCAGGATAATTAATATAGTGATCTATTTTATTATTATTTGTATATATTTTAAGCTGAAAGATTAATACATCAGATAGATTCCAAAACTTATTATTTTGAATAGAATTAACTTTATTATTACACTTATCACACCTCCATTGATTCTGATTATCTAATGATTCAACTCCTATAAATGCATCTAAACAATTATATAATGAATTATGATATATGTTTCTACTAATAATAGACAAGGGTATAATTTGAATTGGATCATAATTATAGGTTACATAATTACAATCAGGGCATTTAGTAATGGTATATAGTTGTGAATATGTTTTTTCAATTATATATGAATAACTTAATTCAAAGTGTTTTTTCCATAGATGCATACATTGAATTGCTATAGAATCATATTCATTTTGGGGTATTCCTTCAATAACCATATCCCTTTCTTCTTTAATAGAAGTATGTAATAATTGAAAAAGCAGTGAAATAAATTCACTAACATCATTTTGTTGAAATCCATCAAAGAAATATTCATCGGTTATACTCTTAATAAATGAATTAATAAATTTGTGTATATTTATAGGGGTATTATTATCATAACTGATAGTATTATGTAAATCTATCCATAATCTATAAAATTCATTTGATGGTATATCTTTATCAAATATAAATAAATGTGTTATACATTGTATAACCGAGTTTAAGTAGCATGTATTTCCTATATTTTGAATCCCTCTATTTATTTTCATAATATACCTACAATACATAATTTTAAATAGTAAATTCTTTATATTATCAATAATCTTATAATTTACACTTTCTTTGAAATACATTTACATACATACCTATCTTGGTTGGATCATAAATATCAGTTGGACCCATAGTAAATGTATTATTTCCTAGATATGATTCATCAATAGAATTATATTGATCAGGTGATAGTTCATAATCATGTTCTTTAAAGATATTTAATAATATTAATCTCATTTCCATATGTGCAAAGTTCTTACCAATACAATTTCTTGGTCCAAAAGTAAATGGGCTATATCTATCAGATGCTAGATTATAAGCTCCAAATCCATCAGGCCATAATTCTTTATCGGTAAATTCTCTATCCGGATTAAATATATGTGAATCATTTCCCCATAGTTCAGATGACCTTTGCCTAGACCAATTAAATATTTGACAGTAAGTACCTTTTGGAATAGTTACGGTACCATTAATTCCATTAATTTCTTCATCAGTCTCTAATTCTCTAAATGTTCCATTAGGGATTGGTGGCCATAATCGAAGCGTTTCAATTATACATGCCGACATAAATGGTAGTTCTGTAAAAGTTTCATACTTCTCTTCTAAATTATTCCTCCAGTATAGATCTATCTCTTCTATTAATCTCTGTTTATAACTAGGGTATCTGCATAGTTCATATAATAACCATGTTAATGTATGTCCTGTTGTATCATGTCCAGCAAATGCAAATAATATAATATTACCTATAGTTTGCTCTATTACTTCAACTGGTTCATTTTTCAAATAAATACTTAATGGACCACTCCCATTTTGTATCTCTTTGAATGCTAATTTAGAAAATTCGTTAATATATTCTATATTAATACCAGAAAATGCATCTCTTAGTTTCTTGTTTGTTTTTAATTGAAAATCATTTGAGAATCCAAATAAGGCTAATTGTAATTGTGCCTGTGTTTCATTAAGAAAGAATTCACTACAATTCATAGGGATTGTATAGTTATTAGTTATATCTTTAATTAATTCTGTACAATATATTGCCCTCTCTTTACTAATAGGGAAAATATGTAATAATGACTTTTCTATTAGGAATAAAGGATTCATGTTGTTCCTTTGATCTTTCCATAAATTATTATTAGTTGTTGATATAATACTATCATTTAATATAGATTTAAAAATAGGTGCCTTTTGTATATGTTTTTTAGCAATCCGATTTGCATCTACTGGATTATTAATTATAATGATATTATCAATAGATGTAATATTATTCCATCTATTTAAGAGTGGTAATTGTATATTACAATTCTCCCCATATTTATTTACTACCTTATCAATATAGATATGACTATATCCATGTAGTATACTCTTATAGTAGCTTTTGACTATATCCACCTTAGTACCAATATTTTCATAGAGTCCATCTATTGTATATGAATAATCAATTTCACTATTAATTAATGGATCAATCGAATTAAAATTAAAGTTTAATATCTCTTCCTTATTTGAAAAGGGTTCTGGTATATTTAATGAACATAATATATTATCCTTCATACTATAATATATATATATTTGTTTTATTTTATATATTAATTATATATGCCATTCAAAAAGTTGAACCGTAGATCATTAAAGCGTAAATCATTGAAGCGTAGATCATTGAAGCGTAGATCATTGAAGCGTAGATCATTGAAGCGTAGATCATTGAAGCGTAGATCATTGAAGCGTAGAT
>PASS01000034.1 GCA_002712165.1 Fidelibacterota bacterium | reverse complement strand
AAGCGGCAAGAGTTGGAAAGTCTATTTTCTGGCGAAGCCGATAGCAACGACTGCTATCTTGAAATACACGCTGGTCAGGGCGGTACAGAGGCACAGGATTGGGCGGAAATGCTTGCTCGGATGTATACGCGATGGGCAGAAAAGAAAAACTATCGATGTCAGTATCTTGAAGAAAGTGCGGGAGAAGCTGCGGGTATCAAGTCCGTTACCTTTCTTGTTTCGGGGCTTAATGCCTACGGCTGGCTAAAGACGGAAAGTGGAGTGCATCGCTTAGTTCGTATTTCGCCCTTTGATTCTAATGCTCGCCGTCATACGAGCTTTTCCTCTGTTTGGGTTTATCCCGTTGTAGATGACACGATTAATATTGAGATCAACGAAAAAGACTGCCGTATTGACACTTACAGAGCTTCAGGCGCGGGTGGACAGCACGTTAATAAAACTGACAGTGCTGTGCGTATCACGCATATCCCAACAAATATTGCTGTCCAGTGTCAAAATGAAAGGTCACAGCACCAAAATCGTGCCAAAGCCTGGGATATGTTACGGGCTCGTTTGTATGAGCTGGAATTGGAAAAAAGGGAGGCTAAGTTATCTGCACAAGAATCCGCGAAGACGGATATTGGTTGGGGGCATCAAATCCGGTCTTATATTTTGCAACCATATCAGCTAGTAAAAGATCTACGAACAGAAGTTGAGACGTCAGATACACAAGGTGTTTTAGACGGAGATTTGGATAAGTTTATGGCAGCGTCGTTAGCTTCGCGCATTAAGTCAGCGCCGGACTAAAACTATTAGCCTGAGCCGAGACCTTTTGGTGCTCCAGCTAAGGTCTAAGATAGTGTAGTGTCATTCCGGCTTTAGCTCTTGCTTCGGTATTAAACGGAGGTTTTAGTATTCCCTTGAAATACCTATTTATAAGGTATCTATATTCGGTTTCTGGCGTTTTCTCATACCTTTTGCATAAGTATTTAAACCATTTTACACCTATAGACAGATGACCAATTTCATCCTCGTAAATTATATCTAAAATATTTGCAGTCTGGTGATCTCCTGCTTGCCGTAGGCGCTTTACAAGTGTCGGCGTCGTATCGATACCACGAGCTTCCAGAGTCATTGGAATAAGAGCTAGTCGAGCGAGTAGAAAGTCTTTCGTGGCATTGGCAGCTTCCCATAATCCATCGTGAGCGGGGAGATCTCCATAATTTGTACTCCAAGATACCAATAGTTTTTGTAGGGCTTCGAAATGCTTGGCCTCTTCCTCTGCTATAGTAACCCAATTATCGTAGAAGGTAGGGGGCAGGTCTTCACTTGTGAAACGCGCAACAATATCCCATGCTAAATCTATAGCATTGAGTTCGATATGAGCGAGGGCGTGAACAAGTGCTATACGGCCCTTAGGGCCTGTGGAGCGTTTGGGCATTTCACGAGGTGCGCAAAGTCTAGGCAACAATGGTCGTGATGGCCTATCGGGAGGTCGACACTGCCCTAAAGCTAGGTCAGACTCTCTCCAATTACCAGCCAACTCATAAGTTTTACTAACTTTTTGATGTGGGTCAGCACTTGTGAGAACATCAACAGCAGCTGCAGCTAAGGTTGGTAAATATTTTGTCATAAGGCATTGAGAGCGGCAGTCACTTCTTCCACGTGCCCTTGAACGCGTACTTTACGCCATTCAGCACATACAATGCCTTTTTCGTCGATCAAGAATGTAGAACGCTCTATTCCCATATACTCACGGCCATACATATTTTTCTTCTTCCAGACTCCGTAATCTTCGCAAACCCTAGTTTCACTGTCAGAAGCTAGATCAAAGTTTAGGCGTTGCTTGGCTTTAAACTTCTTATGACTCTCAACGGAGTCCTTGGACACACCAATGATAATGATGCCTTTACGCAAAAATGGAAGCCTTGAGTCTCTAAATGCCTGTACCTCTGTTGTGCATCCTGCAGTGCCGTCTTTTGGGTAAAAGAATAGAATAACGCATTTACCACGAAGAGCCTTTAGTGAAATTTGCGCGCCTGTGTCTGTTGGCATAATGAATGCTGGAGCCTTTTTGCCGATAAGAGAGCTCTCTTTGGGTTTGTTCACCTTATTTTTGATAGTTTTCGGGCCTGAGCTCTTCCTACTAGAGTATTGTTCTATTTTAGTTTTGCTCTTCTTGGCCATTACTACTTCCAGTTCTATTGCTCATTCTTATTCTTTGAATCACTTGATTTTATATTTTTTACAGGAGATTCAATAATTCTATAAAACAGCGCAGAGATTGCTGTTGCGGTTTCTTCCATATGACGCTTCACTTCAGAAAAATCACTGACACCTAAAGCTTTCGCCAGCCTTTTTTTCAAGCCCTGTGGTATTTCATCCTCTTCGATTGTCTCATTAGTCGTAAGACGCAACATAAACTGTAATCTTGACCACAAATTGATACCGTTGAGGAGAGTGGATGCGTCCACCTCTTTTATTGCGCCTGCAGATATTAGTCTGGCAGCGAGGGCAGTCGGACGTGAATTACCCCATTCCGTACTTGGATATTTCAAAAGTAAGAACTGAAATATGAATTCTCCATCAATAAGACCTCCAGGTCTTCGTTTAATATCCCAAGGGCCACAATTCTCATGTTTACTGCGCATGCGGACACGCATATCGAAAACATCACAGACTAACTTCTCTAAATTACGTGAGCGTGATAATACCATCCTAATAATGTTTTCAATTTTGCGCCTTATACACTGATCTCCGAATACAAGTCTTGCGCGGCACAAGGCCATATGCTCCCATGTCCAAGCATCATCATTTTGGTATTTCCGAAAAGATTCTAAGCTAGATGCTAAGGGGCCTTTATCGCCGCTGGGTCGCAAGCGCATATCAAGACTATACAAACGACCTTCTCTGGTAAGGGAAGTAAAGGCGCTGGCTATGCGTTGTGTTAGGCGTATGTAATAAGCTGATATTGGTAAAGATCTGGGGCCGCCTGCCGAATAGCTGTCCAGGTCAGCATCGTATATTGCTACTAAGTCAAGATCGGAAGTAGGCGTAAGTTCATGGCTGCCAATTTTGCCGTAGCCGAGAATGGCATAAGCACCAGCTGGGACCTCCCCATATTGTTTAACAAATTCTTGCCTGACTCTCGGCACTATGTTGATTATGACAGCTTCGGCAATGAAAGTTAAATATTCCGCTGCCACAACTGGATCGATCATAACTCTCAGACATTGTACGCTTACACGGAAATGCTTATCGTTAGCCCACCGACGGCAAGCATCAAGCATATCTTCAAATGTTTCTGTAGTCTCAAGCGTCGCGTCTAGGTCTTTGGACAAGTTGTCCAGAGAGCCAATCGATTGGTAAAACTCAGGCTCAAGGACGTAGTCGAGTAGGGCTGGTCTGTGGCTCAAGTGCTCGGAAAGACGAGGCGCGTCACCCATAATCTCACCAAAGAGATCAAGAATTTGGGGATTTGCATAAAAGACCGACAAGATTGGCACGCCTGCAGTTAGTGAGGCGAGGCAATTATCAAACCTTGTTAGGGCTGCGTCTGGTTGGGTTGTTTTAGAAAACGAGTTTAGAAGACCTGGCATGATCTCTGTTAAGAGCTGACGGGCTCGATCGCTGCGGGTGGAGCGATACCTGCCATGATGCCATGTGCGAATGGTCTGTATAACGATATTTGGATTCCGAAAACCAAGTCGACGTAAGTTTGTGACAGTATCAGGGTCGTCTTCGGTGCCAGTGAAGACAAGATTCCCGTCGATAGCAAGGGTCGGTGCCTCTTCAAATAAGGCAGAATAATGACGTTCGACATTTCTCAGAATGGATTCAGTTTCATCCATGAAAATTTGTAACGACGCATAGCCCATAAATAATGCGACATCATTCAGTCTTTTAGAATCATTTGGTAGTGTTTGAGTCTGTTCGTCTGCCACCATTTGTAGGCGGTGTTCGAGCTTTCTTAGATAATGATAAGCCTGTGTTAACTCTTTTAGAGTCTCACCTGATATGAACTTTAGGCTGGCCAATACTCTAAGTGCTTCTAAAGTGCGAGGCGTCCTTGTTTCTGGAAAACGCCCGCCCCAAATGAGCTGTTGAATTTGTGCGAAAAATTCAATCTCTCTAATCCCACCACGTCCTAGCTTTATATTGTGGCCTGCCACCTCAACTTTGCTGCCACCCTTGTGGGCGTACATCTGACGTTTTATAGATTGTATGTCTTGTATCGCGTAGAAATCTAGGGATTTGCGCCAAATAAAAGGCTGCAGGTCTTTCAAGAGCGAAGCTGCGACTTTTTGGTCCCCCGCGATTGGCCGAGCCTTTATTAGTGCTGCACGTTCCCAGTTTTGTCCGTAACTCTCGTAGTAAATTTGCGCTGCCTCCCTGGATACCGCAACTGCGGTCGAGCCGGGATCTGGACGTAGCCGTAAGTCGGTTCGAAATACGTAACCGTCTACTGTGCGCTCATGCAAAATCCTTACGAGGTCTTTGGTGAGACGAACCGCAAACTCCTGCGATGATTTTTTGCCCTTATATGGCATATGGTCTTCATCGAAAAAAATAATTAGATCAATATCTGAAGAGTAATTGAGCTCCCTCGCTCCTAATTTTCCAAGTGCAAGTACAACGTAACCGCAAGATCCTTCGGGATCTTCAATGTTGGCTAAATTCATTACTCCTTGTGAATGTGTTTGGAGCAGTAAGGTGCGTAACGCATAGGCCACACATCCATCTGCAAAATCTGATAAAGCGCACGTCACATCATCTAAATTCCAAATTCCGGAAATATCGGCTAAAGCAATAATGAGGGCTACGTGTGCTTTGCATTGCCTAAGTTCAGACATAGCCGCGGTACTATTCTTCGCATATGCTTTATTGAGTTTGTCCAAAATCAATTCAATACATTTTTGAGGACCCTTCTCTAAGAAATCTCGTAAGATAGCTGGATGAGAAAATATAAGGCTAGTTAGGTAGGTACTATTTCCAAAGACCCCGTGAATCAGGGCGTGAGCCTGCTTATTATTTATAATGGACTCACACCATATTCTCAGGCCTTCGGGATACTGCTGGGCAGTTTTTAACCATTCTCCCTGAGTCATGTTTGCTCGTTTTGGGTCCGCCGGGAGTGGTAGAGTAGAATTTGACAATAGAATCAACGTTGGCCTACAGGATTTTATGTTCTTTAACCGAACAGTGAGATATTGATTGGGCGTGGTCAAGTTGTGTTAAACTTATTTTGTTTCACGAAGCAGGCCAATGCGAATGAGCCCTTGCTGATCTTAAATAGGAGCTTGCAAGACGTTGCCGCATGGAGCTGTCAAGTTTTTGCTTCACGTTTTAGAAGCCTCCCTTTTGGTAGTTATTTTGGGTGTTGGTATTCTGGCCTGGCGGCTCAGCCAGGGACCGGTCGCCATCAATGCGGTGGCGCCATATGTTGCAAGCGTACTTGAAGGCTTGAATCCAGGATTACACTTTAGGATCGAGCACGCTGAATTTAGCTGGAAAGTATTTAAAGGGCAGCCGCGCTTCGTAATTCGCAACGTGCGTGTTTTGGACGCTAGCGGAAATGTAATTGCCGGACTCCCCAGTTTGAGTGCGTATCTAAGTGTACTGGCATTACGCAAGGGTGAAATTGCTCCCGAGCGTATAAGTCTGTCCAATCCAATTATTAGGTTTGTTCATCGTGAAGATGGAACCCTTGGCTTGGGTGTTGAAGGCTCTAGGGCAACGAAGCCAGCGGAAACTACTAGTGGCAACGTTTTATTAACAGCCCTTGTTGGTTCTCTCACTACTCCACCCAGTGCTGAAAATCCGACAGGTTACTTACAATCAATATCAATAGACGCTACGACTTTGATGCTTGTAGATGAGGTTTCGGGCCGTAGATGGCTAGCACCAGATGCTACATTAGCTTTTGAGCGAGGGAATGATGATGTTGAGTTTAGTGCAACACTGCCTGTTTCCGAGGAAGGCAAATATTGGGATGTAAGAGCTCGGGGGCGCTATCTTGCAGATACAAATGAACTTACTGTTGCTTTTAGTATCGAGGACTTCAGACCCGCTAGAATTGCAGACCTTGCACCGCAGCTTTCTATCTTCAAAATGATGGATCTTGGACTTAGCGGAATTGTCTCTGCTGATTTTGCATTGAAAGGGGGTGGGGCGCGGATTGAATCTATAAGCTTTGACCTTCAGGGCGATTCAGGACACTTGCGAATACCAGCTCCGATTTCTTTTGATTACCCAGTCAGCAGCATTCTTCTGAAGGGTGAGGTTGGCCCGTCTCTAGATAGCATTACTATAGACAGTTTCCGTGCAGCTATTGATCGAGAAGCTGGGGTTGTGCCGACAGTAAATATGTCTGCAATTGCAACTAATCTTAATTCCATCCCGGTTATTAAAGTTAATGCTACCTTAGACGAAATATCGGTTAAAGCTCTTAAGGAGTATTGGCCGATCAGCGTGAAACCCAATACTTACAATTGGATTAAAAAAAATCTCTCGAAAGGAGGGCTAAAGGATACACGTTTGTCCATCGACCTTTCAGGACCTAATCTGAATCAAATTAGAGCAACTAAGCTTAAACTTTCATCGGAGTTGTATGACATATCTATTCAGTACTTAGGAGGTATGCCTCAAGTTCAAAATACTAGCGGTACTATGTTGGTGAGTCTTGAGGAGGTCTTATTTGATATAGGCAGCGGGTTTGTGCATGACCCAATATCTAACAATGACCTTCGCGTTATGCGTGGAAAGCTCAGGATGCACAATCTCAGCGACCGCGGAAGGGAGCTCGCAGATTTTGATATCGATATCGCTGCTGATTTAGGTGCTGTCATGCGGTTGATTGATCATGATCCCTTTGGTTACGCTACTTCGGTGGGGGTGGATAAAATTGGCACTACTGGGAGGGCAGACATCCAACTAGCGTTGGATTTTCCACTTAAGAAGAATCTAAAGTTCGATCAGATAAAAATTGACGTGGAAGCGATGATCAGCGGTGCAAAAATTCCTAAAGTAGCTTTCGGACTACCACTGTCCGATGGGCATTTGAAAGTAGCCCTGAATAGAGCAGGAATGGATGTAAGTGGATTAGCCCAGATAGGAGGTATTCCGCTTTCGGTCAAATGGAGAGAAAATTTTCAGGGTGGTGAGTTGCGCAGCCATTACGTCCTGGAGCCAGTCGTAAACAATGAACACCGGCCATCTCTAGGCCTCGGTATGTTCCCGTTTATACCACCGTATGTTGATGGGCCTGTCAGTGGGAATGTCATGTACTCGGTCGACCATAAAACTAAAGGTGTGCTCACAGCGCAGCTAAATTTGACTGAGCCCTCGATGGCTCTGCCTTCACTTAGTTGGTCAAAAGAGTCTGGAACTGCCGCGTGGGCTGATATCAAAGCGACCTTCCTCGAAGGTCAATTGACAGGTGTGCCTTCTTTTATTGTTAGGTCTGGAGGTGAATTATTAATCTCAGGTAGTGCGACATTCGGTGCCCAGGGAAAGCTTACTTCGTTATTAATTGATCCAAGCACAATTGGTGAAAGCAGTTTGGCTGGAGCTCTAAAAGAGGATGGTCGTGGCGGTTTTAGGATTGATGTCTCAGGTTCACACTTCAATGCAGCCTCCTTTTTGAAAGAGACTCTTCCAGAAATTGGTGGAGGAAACAAAAACTCTCCTCAAACTCCGCTAACTCTACATGCCGATTTTGATCGTATGTCATTTACCCCGGAAGCAGATTTTACTGACGTTAGTTTGAAATTTGAGAGTGGTTTTGATGGTGTTAGTGCCATTGATTTTAAAAGTTTTGTGGGTGAGGAAGTGCCATTTGATTTTAATATGACTTCGAACGTTGATGGCCGGACATTTGTTGGTAGTAGTGAAAATGGTGGGGGCGTAGTTAGAGCATTTGGTTTGTTCGACGATATTGTTGGGGGGCGGCTGGAGATCAATGGGGGCCTGGATTCTGATGGGATCGTGCGCGGGAGAGCAGAAATCAGCGAATTCAAACTTGTTGACGCTCCTATTATTGCGCGTTTGCTATCAGTGGCAGCGCTTACAGGCATTGTCGACGAGCTTCGCGGCGATGGTATTTCATTCAAAACTCTGCGAGTTCCATTTTCCTACGAAAACTCATTATTAGCGGTTGAAGATGGTGAAATGTTTGGTACATCTTTGGGAATAACTGCAGATGGCGCATACAATTTCACCGAATCTTCTATGAACTTTAATGGTACTGTTATTCCGGCGTATGCAATCAATTCGGCTTTAAATTCTATACCATTACTAGGAGACCTTTTTTCTGGTGGAGATAAAGGTGGGGGCATTTTTGCTGCTACATACAATTACCGCGGTGATGTGGCGACTGCGGAGCCAACCGTTAACCCTCTTGCCGCCTTAGCTCCAGGATTTTTACGCTATATTTTTGATATTTTCAGAACTCGTCCACAAAAAGCATTGGCCGCATCGCTCAGCGATAAAGAGTCGGATAGCTCTTCTAGTTCCCTGATTACAATAACAAATTGTAATGTGAGTAATTTGAAGGACCCCGAGTGCGACCCGCTTAACTAACGCGAACAATAGCGTGTCGCTTTTTTCCAGCGCTTATCTTTATGATCCCGCCTGACAAGAATTGTCTATCTACGGTTAGGCTTTCATCTTCAATTTTGTTGCCGTTAATCTTTGCACCTCCACCTCTGATTAAACGCCGGGCTTCTCCATTGCTTGATGCAAATCCTGCGCGTTGAAGTAGGGCCAGTATCGCAATGCCACTGGATAAATCAGTAAGCGGCAATTCTATGCTAGGAAGATTATCGCCTGCACCACCTTGCTCAAAAGTTTGTTGTGAGGTTGTAGCAGCATTGTCTGCAGCTTGATGCCCATGAAGCAATGTTGTTGCCTCAAGAGCTAAAATTTTCTTTGCGTCGTTGACTTCTGAGCCTCCCAACTTTTCAAGTTTTTTAATTTCTGCCAAGGACAGATCAGTAAATAACTTCAGAAAACGCCCAACATCGGCATCATCGGCATTTCGCCAGAATTGGTAATATTCATATGGACTAAGCCTTTCTGGCTTAAGCCATATTGCGCCGTTTGCAGTTTTGCCCATTTTGGCCCCGGAAGCTGTTGTAATAAGGGGGGACGTGAAACCAAATAAATCTGCATCTAAAAGGCGCCGTCCAAGGTCTGTGCCCTGAACTATATTGCCCCATTGGTCCGAACCACCAAGTTGTAATGCGCATTCGTAGCGTTTGTGCAGCTCAACAAAGTCATATCCTTGAAGAATCATATAATTGAATTCTAAAAATGTGAGTGGCTGCTCACGCTCAAGCCGAATTTTTACGCTATCCATTGTAAGCATACGGTTGATAGTGAAATGTCGGCCTATGTCTCTTAGAAAAGCTATGTAATGTAAGTTATCGAGCCATTCAGCGTTATTGACCAATATTGCATCTGCCGAGCCCGTGCCAAAATTTAGAAACTGATCAAAGATACTTTGTATAGAGGCAATATTTGCAGAGATTGTTTTATCTTCAATCAGGCTACGCATCTCATCTTTTCCTGAGGGATCACCAACCTTTGTGGTGCCTCCGCCCATCAGGACTATGGGGCGGTGACCTGTCTGCTGCATGCGGCGTAACATCATGATGCTAATAAGGTTACCAACGTGTAGACTATTTGCGGTTGCATCAAATCCAATATAGCCGGTGATGCATCCCGAAGCGGCTTTTGCATCCAATCCTTCAAGATCGGTGCATTGATGCATGTAACCACGCTCGGTGAGAACTTGGATGAGATCTGACTTGTATATTGTCATCGTGGCGTTCAAATTCACATGTATTAGTGTAACTTCAAAGTTTAAACGAAGCCGGTAGCATTATGCCAGTAAGATCCTACTGCGGCTCCTATAGGAGCGGCTCATTACCATACCTATCAGCAACGGACAACGCGACCCATGAACTCACAAATCCGTTACTCTAAGTCTTTGCGCATCATAGGCCTAATGAGTGGCACTTCTTTAGATGGAATAGATGCCGCTTATATAGAGACCGATGGTGACAGCGAACTTTCGTTGGGACCTTTTGTGACTGTACCGTACATCTCTGAATTCCGAACAAGATTAGGCCAATTTATCGAGTCTGCGCCTGACCGAGGGGCATTGCCCAATGAGTCATTGCTTGAGGTCCAACTCACGGATTTGCATGCTAATGCTGTCAGAATCCTCTTAGATGAAATGAAATGCTCAGTTGATGATATAGACCTCATTGGTTTTCACGGGCAAACTATCTGGCATCGCCCTAATCAGAAGCAGACATGGCAGATGGGAAATGGAAATCACCTTGCCGCAGTTCTGAAAATACCCGTTGCCTTCGATTTTCGGACAGCTGATATTGATGCTGGAGGGCAGGGAGCTCCTCTTGCTCCAGTCTTCCATAGAGTTCTGACCAAGGGGACCGAATATCCGACGATAATTATCAATATTGGGGGTGTTGCAAACATCACATGGATAGGGTCGGCCTCAAACCTCATAGCCTTTGATACTGGGCCTGGAAATGGCCTTATTGATGACTGGGTCCGCCTGCGCTGCGGTAGCTCAATGGATGAAAACGGTGCACTAGCGGCTCGTGGCGAACCACGTATGGACATCGTTCGTCAAATTACAGCATCCCCATTTTTTGATACACCTCCGCCAAAGTCACTGGATCGGCTCTCCTTTAATCTAGATAGAATATTACCTCTTGATGTTGAAGATGGGGCGGCGACGCTTGTTTCACTTACAGCGGATTGTATACGTCGTGGCCTGCAGCACTGTCCTGCGCAACCAAAGGTGCTGCTTGTTTCAGGAGGTGGTAGGTGCAACCCAGCTCTTATGGCCGCGATCTCGAAGCAGACCGGGCTAAAAGTAGAGCCAGTGGAGAGCTTTGGTTGGAATGGAGATGCTATTGAAGCTCAGGCATTCGCCTATATGGCAGCACGGTGCTTGAAGAGCATGCCAATCACATTTCCAGGTACGACAGGGGTAGCCACGTCCCAGTGCGGCGGGCGAATCGCTAGGCCAATACCTCGTTTTTAGTAACGTCCTATTGACTAGGGCGCGCTAATATACTGCTGGAAGTTTTCATTCGCATATCCAGATATGAACCCACGGAATCTACCATTTTTTCCATATGATTCTTGTAAAAATGATTTGCACCCTTGATGAGTTGATAGTCGATAGTGATGTTTTTTTGCATCTTGAGTTTGTTAGCTAGCTTTTCTACCGATGGCTCGGGGACCACGTCATCATCTGTGCCCTGTAAAATCAAACCAGATGATGGGCATGGTGCTAAGAATGCGAAGTCATACATATTAGCGGGTGGTGCAATAGAGATAAATCCTTCGACCTCAGGTCTTCGCATCAATAGCTGCATGCCAATCCATGCGCCGAAAGAAAATCCTGCAACCCAACAAGCGGGTGCGTTAGGATTTATGGATTGCAACCAATCAAGTGCCGATGCCGCATCAGACAGTTCTCCGAGACCATTGTCAAATTCGCCTTGAGATCTTCCGACCCCCCTGAAGTTAAAACGGAGCACCGAGAAACCGCGCTTCACAAATATATAGTAAAGATTGTACACCACGGTATTGTTCATGGTCCCGCCATGCTGTGGATGTGGGTGAAGAATCACAGCGATTGGCGCTCGCGGTGTCTCGCTATGGTGATAACGCCCCTCAAGACGACCGTCGGGACCGGGAAAAATAACTTTAGGCATGGTTATCCTTCGTGATGAAAAACGTCGGGTTGACGCTGTGTGTATAGGCTGGACAAGGGCCGATTGTTTAAGGGATGCAGCCCAAAGGTGCAAATTGAAACGATTCTTTTCAGGGTAAAGGCGAAATACGGCAGGCTCCACAATTTTGAGGATTAAGGGCAATTTAAACGTGTTCTGTTCCGATTTAATTTATAAAAAACATATATTTCAATATATTATGAAAAATAAATTTTAGTCGGAGTGCCTCAGCGGTGGTGTAAAAAAGGGCTGTAATGGATAAGAAGCACGTGAGTTACCTTGACTACAATGCAACGGCGCCAGTTCTACCGGCAGTCGCAGAAGCTGTTACTGGCTGCCTTTCAACCTTTGGAAACCCTTCTTCCATGCATCAATCTGGCCGCAAGGCACGATCAACTATTGAAACGGCTAGAGAGTTGGTTGCTGAACTAGTCAGTGCTAGTGCTCCTAATGTTATTTTTATGTCAGGCGGAACAGAAGCAAATGCACTCGCCTTGCGCGGTTTGATGACAGGGAGTGGTTGTTCGTCGGTAGTGGCATCGGCTATTGAGCACCCATCTGTCTTGGCCCATGTACCAAGACAGGATCACATACCCGTAAATGGTGAAGGCCAAATTGACTTAGTAACCCTGGAGAATATGCTTAGGAATAGACCAGCGCCAGTCTTAGTCTCATTGATGTTTGCCAATAATGAGACAGGTGTTTTGCAGCCGGTTTCTGATGCGGTAGATCTAGCAAAAAAGTTTGACGCTTTGGTGCATTGCGACGCTGTACAGGCTCCTGGAAAGATACCGATTAATTTCAATGAGCTCGGTGTCGATGCCATGAGTATATCAGCGCATAAATTTGGTGGGTTAAAAGGAACTGGTGCCCTAATACTGCGTGACGGTTTGAAGATTGATGCAGATATACCTGGTGGGGGACAAGAGCGTAATCGTCGAAGTGGAACAGAGAACTTTGTTGGTATTGTAGCCTTTGGCACGGCTGCTTTGCATGCTTCTCAATCACTAACTAGCACCCAAAATATTACAGCATTACGGGATAAACTAGAGAGCAAAATTCTTCGGACTTTACCGCAGGCTAAAATATTTTCTAGCGGTTCTAGTCGTCTTGGAAATACTTGTTGTGTTGCGATTCCCGGATTATCTAGCGAAACCCAGCTTATAAAATTGGATCTTGCAGGTGTCGCTGTAAGTGCGGGTTCGGCCTGTTCTTCGGGCAAGATTAGTCCATCGCATGTTCTGTTGGCAATGGGGGTTAGAAAAGCTGATGCTAATTGTGCCATCAGAGTCAGCTTTGGCCCGAGCAATACCGATGCAGACGTTCATAGATTTCTCGAAGTGTGGACTCCCTTAGCTTTGAATGCAGCAACGTAATAAACTTAATGTACACTTCATAAGTATTTCCGGGATAGAGAATGCCTAAAGTTTTTTTTATTGAGCGAAGTGGGGAACGCAAAGAAATTGAGGTCCCTGAGAATCACTCGGTGCTTCAGGCAGCGCATGCCGGTGGTATCGATATGGAGGGAGCCTGTGAAGGTTCAATGGCTTGCTCCACCTGCCACGTCATTGTAGATGCTGATTGGTTTCCAAAAATACCGCCGGCCTCCATAGCGGAAGAAGATATGCTGGATTTGACTTATGGCGTTACACGTACCTCGCGTCTTGGCTGCCAGATCTCCATAAAAAGTGATCTTGATGGACTCGTAGTTCGATTACCCGCAAGTACTAGAAATATGATGGATTAGAGCCATTTTTAGGTGTTTTGGGTGGTTGAATTGAACTTTTTGTGTCCATCCCTATAGTGCCNNCTATGGAAATCAATAAACTAAATTCTATGGGGATTCCTAAACTGCCGGCAGAGACTCGTNTTGTTGTGGCNATGTCGGGTGGTGTGGATAGTTCGGTTACAGCTGCTCTAATGAANCTTGAGGGCTACGATNCTATTGGCCTNACCATGCAGCTGTATAACCACAGTGAAGCTACAGCTAAATCTAAGACTTGTTGCGCTGGGCAAGATGTTTATGACGCGCGCCGTGTTGCAGATAAAATTGAAATTCCTCACTATGTTGTTGACTACGAAAGTACGTTCAAAGCCGATGTAATGGATCGATTTGCTGATTCTTATATTCGTGGAGAAACGCCTGTTCCTTGTGTTCTCTGTAATCAAACAGTAAAATTTCGTGATTTACTGAAAGTTGCAAAAAACCTGGGTGCTGACGTACTAGCAACGGGCCATTATATTCGGCGTATTCAAACGGCGGATGAGATACAGATGCATCGCGCTGTCGATTTGGATAAGGACCAGAGCTATTTTTTATATGCGACGACACGCGAACAGCTGAAATTTCTGCGGTTTCCCTTAGGAAATATCACAAAACAAAAAGTGCGCGAAATTGCTCGAGATATTGGTATTCATATTTCAGAAAAGATTGATAGTCAGGATATTTGTTTTGTGCCTAGCGGTCACTATTCTGATGTTATCCAAAGTCTTCGACCTGATGCAGCGGTGCCTGGTGAAATTATGCACATCGATGGCCGCGTACTTCGTAGCCACGACGGCGTTATCCACTTCACTGTAGGTCAAAGGCGTGGCCTTGGTTTGGGGGGTGAGCCAGAAGCTTTATATGTAGTTGAAATTGATCCAGAGTTGGCACGGGTTATTGTTGGGCCTAAAAGTGTCTTACTCCGGAAGTCCTTCTATATTCATTCGGTAAATTGGCTCGGGCCAGAATCAGACCATGGTGAGGATGGACTTTCAGTGCAGGTAAAATTACGTAATTCTCAGGAACCTCTTTCGGCCGTGATATTTCGTGATCGAGATAAAGCTGCAGCTCAAGTTGTTCTGATAGAGCCACAAGGTGCTGTGGCGCCAGGGCAGGCTTGCGTTTTTTACTGCGGGGAACGCGTTCTCGGCGGCGGTTGGATTAGCCGCGATAGCACTATTGCAACCCATAAACCGCACAATCTGCGGCATGCGAAAATATCTCCTATCGTTGTGGCCGAATAAGTAATTTATTATGGTGCGTTGGGCATTGAGGCGCTCGTGCATGTTTGTAACTACAGCGTTTGACAATATGGTAACCGAGACTTAAAACCCAGCATCCCGAAAACTCCTAGATGGTCTACCTTGGGGGCGGAGTAGCTCAGTTGGTTAGAGCAGCGGAATCATAATCCGCGTGTCGGGGGTTCAAGTCCCTCCTCCGCTACCAACGATAGGGTATTGTCATAAAAAAACACTGATTGAACCTACAAATCACGTCTCACAGCAGTATCGGATGAGTAATCTCTTCTGGTCTTTCAAAATTACATATGGGGCCAATCGACTTCGTTTTTGATTATGCATGTTCTCTAAAAATATCTTTACATTCCCACGGAGTGTTGGTTAGCGGCGGCTTTGGTTTTATGTGCGGATATCGCATTTCCGGCAATTGCAAAGAGCAAGACAAATCCACCAACCAAAGTATTGAGTGTTGCGGTCTCATTAAGAAATAACCAGACCCATAGTGGCCCAAGCATTACTTCTGCCAAAGACAGCAGTGTGAGCTCAGCTGCTGGTAAGCTACGTGATCCGATTGTGTAGAGGATTAATCCCGCTCCGATTTGGAAGACCCCCATTCCCATTGCTATGCTGCCATCGCGGAGTGATAAAATAACTGGTAATCCAAGGTATAAGCAAATCGCTAGCGTAATTATGATGGCAAAAATTCCAGACAGAAAAACCGAGGGTAGCATGTCTTCGGATTTACCCCAGCGCAATGCTACAGTAAAAATTGCGAAGCCGAGTGCGGACCCTAAAGCTGCAATACTTCCATTCAGTGCTGCGCCATCAGACTTATCAGCAACCATGATTAAAATCCCGCCCATTGCGGCGGTAATGGCAATCCAGGTCGCTATGCGCACGGGTTCCCTCAGAACTAACCAACCCAGGATTGCTGCCATGAATGGGGCTGTCGCAAAAAGCAACATCGCATTAGCCACCGAGGTAATCTGAATCGCATAGATTGCACCGGAATAGGCCGCCACCAATGATATTCCTGCAATGATGGCAGGGCGTCCAATACGGCGGGCCTGAGAAAATGGGCTTTCGCCTGATCGGAGGATCACCACGACATAAAGGAGTAAGCTTAGACTAATAGAGCGATAGAGCAGAATCTGCCATACCGATGCTTCTTCTATCAAACGTATGCCAAGTCCAACTGTTGACCAAAGAACCCCTGCGGCAAAGACGAAAAAGACTCCGTATCTGCGTTCATTTGTTATGGTTGAAGGTCTATTAATTAATCTCATTGAGGGCTCCGTTGAATTGAAATTTAATCGTTACCCTAACTGCTTAAAGATGGCTCATACTCCCTGTTTGCGATAGGAAGGTATTCTATTCAAATACTTATCATCATAGTCCGCGTGTCGGTAGTTTAAACCCCTCTACCGAAGCCATGTTTTCACATATTGGAGAATGCGATGACTAGCCTTTGTGACATGAACGCGATGGATTTGCGTTTGATGATTGGCCGTAAGGATGCATCACCGGTTGAACTTGTCGAGAGCTGTATTGAACGTATTGAAACCGTTGATGGTAAGTTGAATGCGATTGTAACCAAGAGCTATGTGCGCGCGCGAGAAGAGGCCAAGAACGCTGAAAAGGCTGTTCTTGACGGAGATGAGCTTGGACTAATTCACGGTCTTCCAGTGGCTATCAAGGATCTTGAAAAAACAGCAGGGATTCGCACGACATGGGGATCGCTACTTTACTCTGATTATGTGCCTGATGCCGACCAGGGTGTAGTTGCAAACATCAGAGATGAGGGCGGTATTATTCTTGGTAAGACCAACACACCTGAATTTGGCGCTGGAGCTAATACTCGCAATTCACTCTTTGGGGCTACTAGCAACCCCTTCGCCCCGGAAAAAACCTCTGGCGGTTCTTCGGGAGGATCGGCGGTGGCGCTAGCGACTGGCATGGTGCCTCTTGCTAGTGGCTCTGACTATGGGGGTAGTCTTCGAACTCCTGCCAGCTTTTGCGGCGTTGTTGGTATTCGCCCAAGCCCAGGCATTGTTGCGCTAGAGGATCGACCAGCCGGGCTATTACCATTTCTAGTACTGGGGCCAATGGGACGCACTGTGGATGATGCATATTTACTGCTTCAGGCCCAGGCAGGAGTTGATCCGCGTGACCCCTTTGCCACCATACCCCGCGAAGGATTATATGCTCCCCTTGAAGCGGCCGATCTTGGTGCAATCAGGGCTATGATCACCCCAGATTTGGGGTTTGCTCCAATGTTGGAAGAATACCAGAGAATATTCACAGCACGAACCAGCCTTATTAGGCATCATTTCTCTACCACGATCGATGAGAGTCCTAATTTCGCCGATGGGCATAACTGCTTTGAGGTACTTCGTGGGGTACACTTTGTTGCTGATCATGGCTCACGGGTGCTCGAACATCGTGATAAGCTTAGCCCGAATGTGGTTGATAATGTTGACCGTGGACTATCCTATAGCCTTGCTGATGTGGCTGAGGCTCACGTACAGCAGTCTCGGATAGCTCGGGATTGGCTGCAGCTGTTTAAGGAGGTTGATGTTGTGATTTGTCCGGCGACATCAACAACGCCATTCCCACACGACCAATGGTCAGTTACAGAATTAAATGGTAACAACATGGAAACGTATATGCGCTGGCTAGCGATAGCGTATTTACCAACAATGGCGCTTGCCTGTGGGGTCGTTGTTCCATGTGGATTAGACCATATGGACATGCCGTTTGGTATCCAGGTTCTGAGTGCGCAGGGTAATGACCGATTGGTTGCCGAAGTGGCAAAAGCACTGGAAATAACCTTGTCAAAAAACCAAGAAACGATGCGACCGCTTCCTGATCTAGAAGAATTAGTGCGATAGGTTCTCTATGGGTAGATTACAGGAATGATACTCATTCCTCCTATTCCGGAGTAAAGCGATATCAGCCTGCCACAGCAAAAATCTCTTACTATCATATATGGTATAACTGAAACCTTACTACTATATATAGAGTAGCTCGTGGGGTGTTCTGAGCATTATTCCAGGAGGAGCTGATACTTAACCTGATGATAATATTGTTGCATTTTGCTAATAGAAGCATGCGAATTTCGCAGAAAAACTTACATCAAACGGTTATAATGAGGGAGACTAAGAAGGGAGGCGTATAAAATGACGCGTGGAGCGGTTATCGTTAGAGAGCGCCTAAGATTCTGGTTTTTAGCTTGGGTATTCTCGGCGTTACTCATTTTAACTTTCGGTGTTGTATCCTACGCAGCCGAAACACGCAGTTACGTTGTTAGCTGGTATGGTCACGCTACGAACTCTCAAGAAGGAGACTGTTCCCGAGGTGTGCACCCTGACATTGTTGAAATCTATGTGCAGTATTTGGAACATCACGGACTAAGCCCGTCGAGAATAGAAGAGCTCTATGAAGAGTATATTAACGGTAACCGAGGCCCTGTTAGCAATATGATGGCAATGAGGGGGCGAATCGACGGCAAACCCGTTGACGGATTACTTTTTCCGGCATCTGTCGTAGATTTAAACCTACCTGGTGTAGATGGCAAATATGCATACGGCTTTGACCTTGATCAGCTTGGCCCAAATGACCCGGATGGTTTTGAGGACCCGATAACTCATGAAGTAGGTATTGATCATCAGTTATATCGGGCACTGGGGTGTGCTCGTTTGTTTCGTGGAACTTTGGAGGAGCCTCCAGTCTATTGGGCGTGGTCTTGGGATCAGTTGGATGGTTCACAGCCTGCTTGGTTAATTACTATCACGGGAGAGGATCTTGATAACGATGGCCCCGTAATTATAACTATTAATAGGGCTCTTGAGCACCTTCGTATTAATAATGATTCTAGTCCAAGGTCTCACATGTCCTATCGTACTGACCCTGATCCTCGTTCACAAAATACTTTCGAAGGTGAGATAGAAAACGGAGTCATCAGAGTCACCGATCATCGAGAATTATTTTTGCTACAAAACCCTTTAGTTGCCCCGGTAATGAAGCTCGCGAACTTTCATTTAAGACTGAAAGAAAGACTCGACGGAAATTTAGAAGGGTTCATGGCTGGTTACCAACCTTGGCATGATATTTATTGGGCATTCGGGAGTTTGGGTGTTGAGGGAGAGCAGATGGTGAGTAATGACGCAACTCAGTTTTATCATCTTCTCAAAAGGTACGCAGATGCCCATCCAGATCCTGTAAGTGGCCAGAACAAATCTATTTCGGCCACTTATTATCTCGAAGCAGTGCCGGCTTACATTTACCCCGCAATAGAAAATCAACAGCCATAGAGAGGGGCATGTCATAATGGTAGGGGTGTGGCCTGTGAATTTAAGTGCGTCGATTCCGAGAAAATGCCTTCTCTTGGGTCTGTGTGCCTGGCTTTTAGTCATTCAAACTCAGCATGTCCACGCAAGCACCATGAATGCAAAAGAGCAGACTGTCACTCGTAGATTAACACCTGCTCAATACCAGAATATTATTTCGGAAGTATTTGGTTCTGACATTGATCTTGGAGGGCGGTTTGAACCTGAACTTCGTGTAGATGGGTTATTTGCAATAGGGGCTAGTCATGCAAGTGTGGCTGCAACCGGGTTGGAGCAATATGACGCTATGGGGCGTGCTGTGGCAGCTCAGGTTTTTGACCTGGCACATCGTGGCTTCATGCTGCCGTGTAAACCTAAGATGGTCGATAAAGCCGATGATGAGTGTGCTCGGCAGTTCCTCATAGGGGTGGGTGAGCTTTTGTACAGACGGCCACTGACGAATGAGCAATTGGAAACATATGTTCGTGCTGCAGGGGTAGGAGCTGAATCGTCAAAAGATTTTTTTGAGGGTATGTCCCTTAGCCTTGCAAGTATGCTTTCATCGCCGGCATTTTTATTCAGAGAGCAACATATTGAACCGAGTCCCGAAAATTCGGAGATATATAGACTTGATTCTTACTCTATTGCTTCGCAGCTGAGTTTTTTTCTATGGAACTCAGGTCCTGACCGCCAGTTGTTGGCCGCAGCAAGGAGCGGCAGTTTGCAGACTAAATCTGGGCTGGCAGAACAAGTAGACCGTATGATTCGTTCCCAGCGGTTAGAATATGGCGTGCGTGAGTTTTTTACCGATAACTTTCATCTAGATGCATTTGACTCTCTCGCTAAAGACCCACTTCTTTTTCCAAAATATGATGCAAAAATCTCTGAACAAGCTCGAGAACAAGCGCTAAAAACTATTATAGATGTAGTATTAACCCGAAGCGCAGATTATCGTGAGATTTTTACAACGAAAAAAACGTTTATGACCCCAAGCCTGGGTAGTATATACCATGTCCCTGTCTTTAAGAATGGGCCAAACGGATCTCCAGATAATTGGCAGCCTTATGAATTTTCGGATTCTGTACCTTATGCGGGCATATTAACCCAGGTTGCGTTCACAGCGCTTCACTCTCCAGCGGGTAGAAGTTCACCAACAACGCGTGGTAAAGCTCTGAGAGAAATAATGATGTGTCAATTGGTGCCTTCGCCTCCTGGCAACGTTGATTTCAGCGAGTTTGAGGGGGCTGATGATTTAAGAGATGCTACGGCCCGAAAGCGTCTAGGGATCCATTCATCAGAGCCAATG
The DNA here is from genome assembly GCA_002712165.1 of Fidelibacterota bacterium. Lineage (GTDB taxonomy): Bacteria > Pseudomonadota > Alphaproteobacteria > Rhodospirillales > Rhodospirillaceae > UBA11612. Next base: position 14,225 of record PASS01000034.1, on the reverse strand, counting down.
TGTTCAGGATGTCATAAGATCACGGACCCCATTGGTTTGGCACTAGAAAATTTCAACGGCATAGGTGAATTTAGAACAACTGATAATGGCACAAAAATTGATGCTAGTGGCGAACTGAATGGTATGAAGTTCAATGGCCCTTCAGGATTTACCCAAGCAATTTATAACGACCCAGCAACTACATCTTGTTTAGTGGAAAGATTAGCTGCGTATGCTACTGGCCGTAACCTAGAACAACCTTACTACAAGAAATGGGTGAGTGATTTGGAATCCGTTTTTAAACAAAGTGGTTTCCGCTTGCCAGAACTTATTAGAGAAATCGCATTGAGTGATGCCTTATATGATCTTCCAAGTATTGCGCTAAAAACGGCTTTTTTGCCGAGTTCAGGTATTTCAAAATCGCACAATTAAATGGCGGTGGAGTAACGAACATGGAGAAATTTTTGAATCGTCGCAGAGTCCTCAAAGGTGCATTAAACGGTGCAGCCGTTTCACTACCACTCCCATTTCTAGATTGCTTTTTAAATAGCAATGGAAGTGCGTTAGCAAACACAGGAGTACCATTGCCGCCGGTCTTCGGTTCTTGGACCCAAAACTTAGGCTTTACACCTGGTCGATGGAAGCCGAGTAAAGTAGGTGCCAACTTTGAGCTTGGTGATGAGCTCAAGGCATTGGAACCATTCAAGCGCGAAGTGAATCTTTTTAGTGGAATGAAATATTTCCTCGATGGGCGCCCGATGGCCACTCATACGACAGGGCTTGAGGTGGCGACTATGGGCTCGATTCCCGTTGGGGTCGAGTCTGATCCAAGCATAGATACGCTCATTGCCGACGTCGTCGGTGTAAGATCTCGTTTCCGTTCCCTGGAAGTTTCGCTTAATGGTTCCCGAGACAGTTGGAGCCGGCGAAAAGGCGGTACAGTTAACCCGTCTGAGCCGTCACCAGTTGCTCTGTACGCTCGAGTTTTTGGTCCAGAATTTAAGGATCCAAACGAGGCTGAATTTAAGCCGGACCCTAAAGTAATGACACGCCGTAGTGTATTATCTGTAGTCAAGGATGAGCGTCTAGACATCATGAAGAGGGTCGGATCAGCCGACCGCGATAGATTAGAGGAGTATTTTACATCTCTCCGACAGATCGAGCAGCAACTCGATATCGAATTGCGCGAGCCGATACCATTAAAGTCGTGTGGATTGCCAGAGCAGTATGCCGAGGCCGAGCCTAGCGTAATGGTGGAGTCAGTTGAAAGAAACAACCAGCTTTTTTCAGATATTCTCGCTCATGCTATCGCTTGTGGGCAGACTCAGGTGGTGAATATCTTTTTTCATGCAAATAATATTCGTAGGCGAGGCTGGGTAAGAGACTGGCATAATTTGACTCATGAAGAACCGATAGACCCGGATTTGGGATATCAGAAAGATGTGGCCTGGTTTGTAGACTTTGGAATGACGACTTTTGCTAATTTCATAGGTCGCCTTGCTGATTATCGAGAGGGTGACGGATCTGTGCTAGATAGAGTCTTATTGCTTTGGCAGACGGATCATGGATATGCGATGGCCCATACCATGGACGATATTCCAATATTAGTGGTGGGAAGCGGTGGGGGCCGGATTAAGACTGGCATGCATTTATCTCCGGTGGGAGACCCCACAACACGTGTTGGTTTGACTCTTCAACAAGCTATGGGAGTTCCTATAAATACATGGGGACGGCTCTCAAACGAAACATCCCGGCCAATTGCCGAAATATTGGCATAGTTTTAGTTTGCCAAAGCGGAACAATAAGGCATGAACTTGGCCATTTATAGATCCGTTTTACTACTATTTACTCTGCTAATTATGCCGGCCTGCACGGCTGTAAATACCGAAGATAATCCGGATGCTGAGCAATCGGTTACTGGTTCTTTAGACTTTGACAGTGGTGTACCTTTTATCGCTCCTGAAGGTGTGACTTTGCAGCCTCTGGGAAAGGGTCAGGGCTACAAACTAGGAGGTCAGGCTGCTCAGGTAATACCGCGGAATGAGATTGCTTATGCTGATCTTAATGGTCAGACACTTTATACTTGGGTGAACGAAGGCCCGGAAGACATTTGGTCATGTCCAGCCCGATGCATGCAGGTTTTTGTTCCCTTTTCAGCCCCACCAGCGGCTAGATACGCTCAGCACGATACGTACGAGAAATGGTCTGTAGTAGAACGTGAGGATGAAACTCTTCAATGGGCACTAAACGACAAACCTTTATACATATATGTTCACGATATAGATCCTGGTTCAGTGCGCGGCATAAACTTAGCCTATGATGGTTCAAACCGGCGTAATACTGCTGGAAGAATTGTCGGCATACGAGGGAGAGTGCAACGACGTGGCCAAGTTGAACTCCCGGAACCTGAGCCATTTCCGCCAGGTTGGAAGCCAGCGCTTTTTTATCCTATCACCAACGCAGAACTACCGCCTGGATTCTTAATTAAGGAGGTTCCAGATGCTGTTTCTTTCTCTCTTACGAATGATGGTGGACATACCCTTTATGTAAATAATGGGACCAACGAAATAACTGCAGTGGACTGGGATCCAGTGCTAGCACCACTCTTGCTAGACGAACCCAAAGGGCATTTTTCTTTTATTGATCGAGATGATGGCATAAGGCAGTGGGCATACAGGGGTAAGGCTCTTTACAGCTATGCTAGAGATTTGGCACCTGGCTACGCTAATGGTCTCAAACCAGGCGGCGAGTGGAGGGTAGCTAAGGTAGCTAAGTATTTTTTACCCTCGGAAGTGTCGCTCCAAACAACGCAGGCTTTAGGTAAGGTGTTGGCAAATTCGGGTGGACAGACTCTATATCGCCGCGATGGGCACATACTTCAAACAGCGGGTGGCCATGGTAGACGCAGAGGGCGACTTCCCCGCCCGGCCGTTGGGCGCGATATTGGTGTCGAACCACAATGCGAGGTTGAATGCGACAAATGGCATCCATTTCTGGTTTTAGACGAAGAGCGGCCGCGGGAATTTTGGGAGGTCTTGAATCGCAGTGATGGGACAAGACAATGGGTCTATCAAGGCTACGCATTGTGGACATACGATGGTGATAGGTATCCAGGTGATATGAACGGCCATGATCAATGGACTATATATGTGTCAGACGATCCTAACGTAACTTTCGATATAGGAACAATGATGACTGGCACTGCTGGCTTATACTGGACCATTGCGGCTCCATAGGTTAGCGCTTAAAAGGCGCGCACTCTCTTTGATATCTATGGGGCTGAAGAGCTAATATTACGATTTCATACTACCGAATAAAGATCGTCACCTATAATTTACTCTAGATTGTCGAGAATTTCTAAGATGAAGCCTTTACGATGGTGGTCAGATACAGATCGTTTTAAGTTTTGTACGCTATATCTCATTGCTGTGTTTGCATGCATTTTCTCTTTTTCTGCCGCTGGGCAAACTTTGCCAAAGCTCGTACTTATAGTTGTTGTGGACCAATTACGGGGTGACTATATCGATCGTATGAAACATCGTTTTGGCGACGGTGGCTTTCGATATCTCTTAGATAATGGACTCAACTACAGCAACGCTCATTTTCGGCATGGCAGCACATTTACAGCTACTGGGCACGCTACAATCGTTACCGGTGGTAATGCACCTGAGCACGGCATAATCGGTAATACTTGGTATGACCCAGTGAGACGAAAGCCCATTTACGCTGTTGCAGACCCTGGGCACAAAATTGTTGGCGAATCTGGAGAGTTTCTTGTGGGTGCGTCGCCGCGAAACCTCTTGTCATCGACTATTGGGGATGAATTGGTGACAGCATCTCGCGGAAAGAGCCGCATTTTTAGTGTTTCAGGGAAGGACCGATCTGCCATCACTCTGGCCGGCTTTCTTGGCAAAGCTTATTGGTATTCCACGAAGTCGGGTCATTACGTGACCAGCGATTACTATCACAATAATCTACCAAGATGGATGTCTTCTTGGAATGCGAAGGACATTGCAAAGGTTCGCAAGATTTTCGACTGGGTACTATCTAAGAAGCGAGCTAGCTACATGTTTGAAGGGCGAGATGATCGGCCGGAGGAAAGCGACTATTTCGGTTTGGGACGTGCCTTTCCTCATCGCATGAAAGATGTAGATCAGAGTAGTTTTTACCAAGTGTTACTTGCAACCCCTGAAGGGGATCAGGTTACCCTGGATTTCGTAAAAGAGCTATTATCATCCGAAAAACTAGGCCAGCGTGGATACACGGATATGCTAGCTGTAGGTTTTTCTTCTACGGACCTCATCGGCCACATGTTCGGTCCAGATAGTTTAGAGGTTGAAGATAATCTCTTGCGCCTCGATCGGACTCTTTCCCAGTTGTTTTCGGCAATTGAGGAGTCAGTTGGTTTAGACAGCACCTTAATTGTACTGACCGCGGACCATGGCGTTGGGGAAATCCCTANANTCAGAGCCAAAACAGGACAGCNTGCAGGCGTGATCGATACAGAAAATATACTAAAAAAAGTCAANGCATGGGGCAGGAAGAAAAGCNGCGCTTTGCAAGACGTGGGCTTGGCTTTGNTCTCCTCCAATTTATACCTNGACTCGTCTTTATTACTTGAATCTGGATGGACAACAGAGAAGGCCGAAGACTTTCTCGCNNCTAAGCTGATCGANATTGACGGGATTGCCCGAGTATATACGCGCCATGACCTTGAGGCAGGCAGACTTCCCAGAGACGTTATTTCTGCCCGGGTGGCGCGGTCCTTTCATCCGGTACGTTCCGGAAATCTTCTACTCGTTCCAGAGTCTGGATACAACTTTGTGACTCCTGGGATAGTGGTTCCCGCCAGCCATGGAACTCCATACAATACGGATACTTACGTACCTCTATTATTTACAGGTCCCGAGATCCAATCGGCCGCTATTCATCGCCGTGTCGGCCCTGAAGATATTGCACCAACTCTGGCAGCGTATCTTGGAATTAAAGCGCCAGATGGCAGTACTGGTGAGGTATTGAAAGAGGTTTTAAGCGGCCACTAATCACCCTTTTTATCAGTGCCACTGGCAACTGTCTCAGAGTGTCACAGAAGTGTAATGTCACTTTCGTCTAACCGACACACTTTATGATTATTTCATTACTTCATTACTTCATTAGTATTTTTCTTATTAGTGTTGGGTAAAATGAAATTTTTCTTTTTAAAAAATATTTTTCGTACTGTGGTATGGCTGTTTTGTACTGGGTGTGTGCCAGCATTCGCCCAGAGCGCTGAGCCGGCGGCTGCAAGCTCCGATAGTGATTTTAAGCTCTCCATAGCCGGTAGAATTCATTTGGATGCTGCAGCCTATGGTGAAGACGGTGTTGCCATGGATAATGGATTTTTATTCCGTCGTGCACAATTAGGAGCGAGTGTGACTGTGGGCAAAGATTGGAACTTTAAAACTAATTACGATTTTGCGGAAAATTCGGCTAAATTTTCTGATGTTTACATACGCTACAATGGCTTTGAAGACATTAGAATTACGGCTGGCCAATTCAAGATGCCTTTTAGTTTGGAGGAATTGACAAGTAGCAACAACATTACCTTCATGGAGCGCTCGCTTCCATCGGTATTCTCGGCTGCCCGTAGGATTGGTATTGGTGCGGATGTGCAACAACCCTTATTTACAGCAAGCGCTGCCGTCTATGGCCGAGCAGTTGGCGCTAGCCTGGCAGGTGACGAGCCCTTTGCTGTTGGCGGCCGCGTAACCTTTACACCTATCAAAGAGGATGGCCGTGTCCTGCATATTGGGGGCGCACTTGCTTATGAATGGACCGATGACGCTAATAACATTCGTATTCGTCAGCGTCCTGAATCAAAGGTGGATGGTAATAGGTTGTCTGATACAGGTGCTATTGCAAATGCCGTTGCGCAATTCAAATATGGTATAGAGCTGGCTGGCGTGTATGGCCCTTTCTCGCTTCAGGGTGAGTACATGGGATCCTACGTCAAACGAAGTGGCGCCTTAACGTCTTTCAACTCGAATGGCTACTACATTATGGGCAGCTGGTTGCTTACCGGCGAATCTCGTAAATATAAGAGTGGTACTTTTAGTGGAGTCTCGCCGGCACGAAAATATGGAGCAGTTGAGGTTGCAGTCCGCTACAGCAAGCTCGATCTGAATGATGAAGATATTTTTGGTGGTAAGATGAAAAATATATCAGTTGGAACCAACTGGTATATTAATCGCAATGTACGCATGATGTTTAATTATGTCCGGGTCGATAATGATGCCTTTGGGCCGCGCATAGACGATCCAAACATCTTCCAGCTGCGCCTTCAGGCAAATTTCTGATGGTTGAGAAAATTGTAAAGCCTGCCGGTGAATTCTTGGCCTATGGAGTGCGTTGAGATCCCACCTCCTACAAATTAGCCTAAATTGTTTTATAAAATCTAGAAACCACCAGTATCTAGGGCCAAGAAACGTACATTTTCAATATTACTGATAGATATACTTCCGTATTCTATCCTGCGATAAATTCATACGCATTGTGCCAATTACCTTATTATTTATGCAGCATTAATGCTTTTTCTAATTTGTGTTACTGCCTCTACGACTTTAACATCAACCTATGATTCCTAGGATAAATAATAACCTTGATTCAGACCTTCTATGACGATGGTGGCTAGGTCAGAAGATTACAAAGAAGCTTTAAAGCATCAGGCGAGTGGGCGCTTAGCCGATGCACAGAAGATCTGTGAAGATATTCTAAAAGTGCAACCAGAGAATCCGGATGCCTTGCACTTACTGGGAGTTTTAGTTTTTCAATTAAATAATCCTGAGCGCTCTATTGATTTAATCAATAGAGCGATTGAAATACATCCAGACAACGCTGACTACCACTGTGATCTTGGTATCGTTCAAGCAGCGCTGGGACAGTTGGGCGCCGCTAATATAAGTTATGATAAAGCCATAGCTATACGACCTGAATTTGCGCAAGCTTACAATAACCGAGGCCTTGTCCAAGCCGCTACTGCACAGTCGAAATCTGCTATAGAAAGTTATAATAAAGCGCTTGAGTTCATACCTAATTTCGCTGCTGCTTATTGTAATCGCGGTATTGCGCATACTCAACTTAGAAAATATGAACTAGCGATTGTTGATTTTAATAAAGCTATTTCTATCCAGCCTAGGTATGGGGAAGCTTATTGCAATCTTGGTTTTGTGCAGGAAAGAATTGGGCAGCCAAATGTAGCACTTGAGAATTATAATAAAGCTATAGAGATTTTGCCGAACTATGACGTGGCTTATTATAATCGCGGCAATGTACTCAAAAGTATTAATAAACATTCTGCAGCTATTAATAGCTATGAGAAAGCTATGCAGATTAGGCCTGATTTTCCGTTCCTGTCCGGTACGCTGTTACATACAAAGATGGAAATATGTGATTGGGAGGATCTTGAGGCACATCAAAATGCACTTTTGTCTCAAGTTGAACAGGGTAAAAAAGCGTCGCGGCCATTGGATCTTCACAATTTATTTGATTCACCATCACTACATAAATTAGCGACTGAGGCTTGGATGCAGTCAAAGCATCCCAGAAATACTTCGCTTGGTGAAATCACCAAAAAACCGATATGTAATAAAATACGTATAGGATACTACTCTGCAGATTTTAGGGAGCATGCGGTATCACATTTAAGTGTGGATATATTTGAATCGCATAATCGGAATAAGTTTGAGCTTATTGCCTTCTCATATAGGCCTGAAGTAAATGATGGAATGTACAAACGAGTACAAGGTGCATTTGATCAATTTATTGAAGTAAGAAATCAAAGCGATCTTGATATAGCTAAGCATTCAAGAGATCTTGGAATTGATATTGCTGTGGACCTTGGCGGGCTAACTTCTGGACATCGTCCAGGGGTATTTTCCTATAGAGCGGCACCGACCCAAGTGTCCTACCTAGGGTATGGCGGAACAATGGCTTGTGAATACTATGATTACCTTATGGCAGATGAGACAATTATTCCACGAGAACACCAGAATTATTATTCAGAAAAAATAGTTTACCTGCCAAGCTATCAAACTAGCGCTTTGCATAGAGCTAGAGCGCAGAAAAAACTTACAAGGCAGGAGCTGGGATTACCAGAATCTGGATTTATTTTTTGCTGCTTCAATAATAATATTAAAATTACGCCCTCAATATTTTCTACATGGATGAGAATTCTTGAAGCTGTCGAAGGAAGCATTTTGTTTTTAAATGCGAGTAATGCCGTTGCAATAGAGAATATTAAAAAAGAGGCTCTCAGCCATAGGATTAACCCAGATAGAATTATATTCAAAAAGTTTCTACCAAGAGCTGAACATTTAGCAACCTATGGTATAGCAGACCTTTTTCTGGATACATTTCCCTATAATGCAGCAACGACAGCGAATGATGCGCTCTGGTCAGGGTTACCGCTTTTGACCTTGGTAGGGAAGTCTTTCGTTTCTAGGGTGGGAGCTAGTGCTCTTAATGTTCTTCAGTTGCCGGAGCTTATTTCTTATTCTCAGGCAGAGTATGAATCTAGGGCGATAGAGTTAGCGAAGAGCCCAGACCAATTGCTTGATATACGCAAAAAGCTGCAGGCAAACCGTACAAGAAGTCCGCTGTTCGACCCAAAGCATGTCACTAAGTATATTGAGTCAGCGTATATCAAAATGCATGAGCACTATCGTTCGGCCTTACCACCAGAACACATTTGGATAGCAGAAGATTAGCTATTACTGAGAACTAACGTCACGTATCTTGGTAGTTATATCAATCAACTAACGTAAGGGTGAATCTCTCACTATTTAGCACTCAATTAATTATCACCAAATCCTCCTCCACCGGGAGATTTCATAATAAAGACATCACCATTTCGCATGGAAACTTGATCGTTACCTGCTAGCAGCACTTCCTTACCATCGGAGCGGATTACAAGATTTTGGCCGAGGCTCCCAGGCCCACCTCCTGCAGCGCCAAATGGAGCCGTTTCTCGATGAGATGTTAGTACTGTTGCTGTCATATCCATTAAAAATCGAACTTTTCGAACAGTTCCTTCGCCTCCTACATAAGTGCCTTTACCACCGGATCCTTTGCGGATTGAAAATTCCTCTAACCTAACTGGAAAACGATTCTCGAGGATTTCGGGATCAGTCATTCGGGTATTTGTCATGTGGCTATGCACTCCGCTTGCCCCATCAAATCCGTCTCCAGCCCCTGTTCCCCCGCATATTGTTTCATAATTTTGATAGGTATCGTTGCCATAAATAAAATTATTCATTGTACCCTGTGAACCAGCCAGAATTCCCAATGCCCCAAAAAGAGTATCTGCGATTGCCTGGCTGACTTCGGTATTTCCAGAAATAACCGCTGCGGGGTATCTGGGATGAATCATAGACCCCTCAGGCACTACTAGTTCAATTGGCTTCATGCAACCTTCATTCATTGGGATATCTGTTCCCACTAGAGTACGAAAAACATAGAGAACTACAGCTCTACAGATAGCTACAGGAGCATTATAGTTAAATTTGTCCTGTGGTGATGTTCCTGTAAAATCAATTCGTGCTGAACGATTTTTAGGATCAACTGATATCCTAACTACTATTTTAGCGCCGCTATCGAGAGTATAAGTAAAGCTACTATCTTTTAATACTGCGATAACCTGCCTGACATTTTCTTCTGCATTATCTTGTACATGCATCATATAAGCATGGACTACTGGTAAACTATATTGGTCTATCGCCTTTAACAGCGCTGCAGCGCCTGTCGCGTTGGCAGCAATCTGAGCACATAGATCTGCCATATTTTGATCTATATTACGGCATGGATAAGGGCCAGATGCTAACAAAGCTCGAGCCTCTTTTTCTCGCAGACATCCGTTTTTTAGCAATAAAAAGTTTTCAATCAAGACACCTTCTTCATCTATATGACGACTATCAGGTGGTGCTGAGCCGGGGGTCTTGCCACCTATGTCAGCATGATGGCCACGTGAAGCAACAATGAAAATAAGTTGCTTACCGCCTGAGTCAAAAACCGGCGTAATCACCGTCACATCGGGAAGGTGGGTTCCCCCGTTAAACGGATTATTCATCATGTAAACATCGCCAGGCCGCAGTGTTTTAGCGTTCTGCTCAAGTATTTTGCGTACACTCTGATTCATTGAACCAAGATGCACTGGCACATGTGGTGCGTTAGCTACTAAATCGCCCTGAGGTGTGAATAAGGCACAGGAAAAATCTAGCCGCTCTTTGATGTTTACTGAATAAGCAGTATTTTCAAGGGTTGCACCCATCTGCTCGGCAATAGACATGAACAAATTATTGAATACCTCAAGCATGATGGGATCCGCTCGAGTTCCCAAGGCACTATTGTGCTCTAAAGGTGTAAATCTGTGGAGTAGAAGATTATTGCCTTCCGCAACTTCTGCCCTCCAGCCGCTTTCCACGATATTAGTACCTGTCTTGTCGACCAATATTGCTGGTCCAGTAACAACGTCTCCCCGACCGAGATCTTCACGATTCACCAATGGAACATTCTTCCAATGATCACCACTAAACATCTGCACACGGTCAGGAATGATTTCACTTTGTGGCAATTGATCACTGATAAAGGCAGTTTCGCCAGTTGATCCAACCGCTTCAGAGGTTAACATTTCAATGATTAAACGGTCATATTTAGGAGCAAATCCAAAGCGTTTTGTATGTGCAAGTTTAAAATCTCTACGCATGCTTTGCTCTGTACTAAAAGCAATAGGCAGGGACTGATGTGACCCTTCCGTTCGAATGTGCGCGGTTCGAAGTTGTGATATTTGTGCTGGATTAATACCTTGACCGCAAACCTTCATAGTGGTCTGAGCATCTAACTTAGATAAAATTTCTTTTGCCTCAGACATATATGATAGATCTTTTTCAAATTGATATTCTTTGATCGCACGTATATCCGCTAGCCCCATGCCGAAGGCTGAAAGTAGTCCCGCAAATGGGTGTATAAAAATGCGTTTAATTCCTAATATATCGGCAACATGGCAAGCATGTTGCCCGCCCGCACCCCCAAAACAATTCATGGTATATTGTGTGACATCATATCCTCTCTGGACGGATATTTTTTTGATTGCATTAGCCATATTCTCCACGGCGATACGCAAAAACCCTTGCGCTAGAGCTTCTGAAGTCAATATGTGTTGCCCAGTTTGTGCTGCAATATCAGCCGCTAATTCGGAAAATTTCTTCCGCACTATTTCAATATCAAGATCTGCATTACCTTCAGGTCCAAATATATTTGGAAATTGTCCTGGTTGGAGTTTGCCTAACAACACGTTGCAGTCCGTTACTGTTAGGGGACCCCCACGACGATAACTCGCCGGTCCAGGATTAGCTCCAGCGCTTTCAGGTCCGACTTGCATGCGTCCATCACGGAAGCTGAGAATTGAACCGCCACCAGCCGCTACAGTGTGGACTTTCATCATGGGCGCGCGCATTCGCACTCCTGCAATTTCTGTTTCAAATGCGCGTTCGTATGATCCAGAAAAATGGGAGACATCAGTTGAAGTACCGCCCATATCAAAGCCGATTATTTTTTCACATCCTAATTGATGTGCAGTTTTCACCATTCCAACAACGCCGCCAGCGGGACCAGAAAAAATAGCATCTTTGCCCTGAAAACGCTTGGCATCTGTTAATCCACCATTAGATTGCATAAACATCAGCGCAGAGTTTGGGTCTAAGGCATAGCGCACCTGTTTGATATATCGGCGCAACATAGGTGATAGATAAGCGTCAACAACAGTTGTATCACCCCGGGATACTATTTTAATTAGTGGGCTTACCTGGTGGCTTAGAGAGATTTGTTCGAACCCAACACTACGAGCCAATTTACCAACTCGTATTTCATGTTCATGAAATTTATAGCCATGCATAAATGCGATCGCCACTGACCGAAAACCAGAATCAAATGCCGTTGATAAGGCTGTGAGAACTTCATCTTCATTCAGGGAAGACAGCACTTGGCCATTGCTACTTACGCGCTCCTTAACCTCTATCACTTGTTCATAGAGTAATTCGGGCAGGATTATATTGAGGTCAAATAGTTTGGGGCGATTTTGATAACCTATTCGTAGTAGGTCTCCTAACCCTTTGGTNATTAGAAGTAGCGTGCGCTCCCCTTTGCGCTCTAGCAGAGCATTTGTAGCAACGGTCGTTCCCATTTTGACCGCTTTGATAGTATTTTGTGGAATAGGTTCATCGCCCTGTAATCCGAGCAGATCTCTTATGCCCTGCACGGCCGCATCTTCATACTGCTCGGGATTTTCTGATAATAATTTATGTGTGCGCAATCTACCATCAGGCGTGCGCGCTACAATGTCAGTAAATGTTCCACCACGATCAACCCAAAATTGCCACATATCATTGCTCTCCGTAGGGCAACCCAAGTGTTCGTGCCGTAATCAGATAATATCATAGTATTTTATAAAACAAGGCTGATAAGNAAAAGGCGAGGCCTGGAACAAATGTATTGATCCAAGCTTGTTATCCATAATTCAAAGCCTACCATATGCCCAGTTTATGCGGTTTTTCGGATCGCTTATTAGATCAGTGCGCAGCATCTGCTGACTATGGTGGCATCAATATCGCCCGATATATCAAACTGCAAACCCACGCATCATAGGCATAGATCGCACACGTCGCCCGCTGGCAGCAAATACAGCGTTTGCAACTGCTGGCGCGAGAGGGGGTAGGGCTGGTTCGCCTAAGCCGGTCGGTGAAAAATCTGAATCAATAAAGTGGCTTTCTACAATTGGTGAATCCGGCATACGCAGTATATTGTATTGATCAAAATTACTTTCCTGAATACGACCGTCCTCAATACTTAGACCGAGATTCATAAANGTACTGAGGCCATCGATCACCGAGCCTTCGATCTGATTCTCGGCACCGCTAAGATTTACTATAGGACCGACATCGGCAGCTACAGTTACCTTGTGGACGCGGACCTTGTTATCAGATTCGATACTGACATCAGCAACTTCGGCAATATGTGCAGCGTGGCTAAAGTAAAATGCCAAACCAAGGGCCCGTCCTTTTGGTAGCTCGCGTCCCCAGCCGGCTTTTTCGGCTGCTAACTTAATTACGTCGGCAGCCCGCCCTGTATGAAGGGCGTAGGGATTTTTCTCTGAAAGCCAGCGAGGTTCGCCAAGAATTTCTAAAAGAAATTCAAGGTGATCTCGATTACCGGCGACGGCTAGTTCATGAAGAAAGCTTTGAATGGCAAAGGCAAAAACGTTCGACCCCGGTGCTCGCCAGTAGCCGCAAGGAGTCATCAAAGGCAGCAAGGTCTGCGAAATTTCTGCATTGGCGATGAGAGGTGCTGGAAATTCATTCGCACCCATTCCGCCGCCTGGAACTGGTAATTCACCGTCGGCTGTAAAGCTGATGAAATGATTACGGAATGCTACGAGTTTACCATTTTCGTCAAGACCTCCATCAAGGGAGTGAAAGCCTCCCGAGCGATATTGATCATGAGCCATGTCATCCTGACGGGTCCATTGCAGTTTAACTGGCGCGTCTACATGCATGGCAATAGCTGCAGCTTCACAAATAAAATCGTTGAATCCGCGTCGACCAAACCCACCGCCACATCGTGTCGTCGTGATCTTAATATTTTCTTCAGTGAACCCGAGCTCATCTGTGAGGAAAGGTAAGGCTGATTGGCCCTCCATAATTGCCTCAAGACCTGCCATACCCCGCGCCATTGCGGCACTTTGCGTGGGTGCAACAATCTCTAGCTTATCTCCGCGTCGCCAAGCTGTAGCGTTTTGTGGCTCAAGTGGTGCATGAGCGACAAAGGGGTACTCGTAAAAAGCCGATAGCTTCTTTGAAGCGCCTTCTAAGGCCTTGTCGATGTTCTCAGTTTTGTAAACGATCTGATCGCCACGTGTTTGAGATGACAAATCACGAGCTTTCTTTGATAAAGCCGTCCAGCTGTCCTTTGACGCTACGCTTTCATCCCACTCTACTTGGAGAGCTGACTTGGCCCTAAATGCTGCCCATGTAGAATCGGCAACAATCGCAACGCCTGCTCTAAGTAAATCTGGTCGAGAATCATTCTCCAAAACGAATGCATCCCTCACGCCTGGCATGTCTTTGATCTGGCCAATGTTAGCACTGGCGACGCGCCCCCCCACTGCGGGGCATCTTTCGTAAACGGCGTGAAGCATTCCTGGGAGCGTTGTATCGATA
>PASS01000084.1 GCA_002712165.1 Fidelibacterota bacterium | reverse complement strand
GTGATAATACACCGAGGTCAGTATATAGGTTTTGCTCCTGATACCACAAGACGGCCTGTATGTCTTGCTCTGTCATGCCTTGAGCTTGCAAGCGCTTTTGTATTTCGCTTACAAATTGCTCTTGTCGTTTACGCTCTGGCATATCGCGCGGCTGCATGGCGATCTCGCCATCCGCACGGCGCATNTGACCGAAAATTCTNTTGTAGCCTCNTGTGAACCAACTGTCTTTGGTTGTGCCCTCGTAGCCATTTATGTTGAGACTAAATTGTCCCGTCTTATCGCCGATCGCGCGGGCGCCAAGGTGTATAGATTTCTGCCCACCACCNACGCCGCNTGGCCCGCCCTTCAAACCAGCGGCTTTGCGAACGTCCGTAATTTCNTTGAGCGAATGTGGCGACAACCACCAATCAGCAAAGCCCTCTTCNCCTANATCATCGAGAAGNTNTTTTATGACGCTNAGTGATTTGCNAACGCTTGCCGATCGAACGCCAAATCCGACTTTAGGTATGTCCGCAATTGTGCTGTCAGGCGCCGGCGGCGTTGTTATCAATTCGCCTGTCTGTAAATAATGACGCATNAACGCGATTGCTACGCGCGTATTATTTACNACTTTTTGCCCATTGCTTGTGGCACCGGNAATGGCTGACCAAATAACGCGGTGCGTATCATTTGTCCCTAANCTNTCAAGCCCTGGTATTTGTGCAATCGTCTCAAACGTCGTCGCNACATCATTGTCATACCATCCCTTGCCCGATACCGCTTGCGTNAGCTGATAGTTGATTTCCTCCACAGCATCGTCGATGCCCAATTGNAAATCCGCGTCATCATTGGGGTCTAATTTNCGACCACGTTTGGCTAAATGGTCTTCNTCAAAATAGGTCGCCAGGTGATCTATTAAGACACGNTTGCCACCACTAATTTCGGCAATCCTTGCCTTAGCCGCGTCGTTGTCCTGGCCGCCGGCGCGTAGTCTTGAGATTTGCGGAGGNTTCCCAGTGCCGCCCACCCCTGCACCTAACACACCTTGTNGGGCACCGCGCACCANTCCGGTNAAGGCTTCACCGGCTTTGTCTATAACCTTGTTGCCAAACNTGCCTATGGTGCCGCCANCGGCAANNCCAAGGCCGGTTGCGGCTACGTTTTCACCGAACTGAAACTCTNGCTGCAAGCCCATNGCGTCAGCAATTTGTGGATTGGCACGAGCTGCTTCTATCTCGACCGTCTGNTTCATAGCATTGTNGAGCGAAGNGTATGCGCCGCCTTCGACTGCCAGCGCGGCGGCGTTTGGGATNTGACTTCTNATGTAAGCTTTAACGCCTTCCTTGCCAGCCGTCTTAGCAGCTTGTGCGGCTGCCGTGCCAATGCCGAAAGTTGTTAAGCCGACATACGTNGATGGANTTGTGAGTAGGTTGCCGGTGGCGCGCAGAATGCCGTCCCAGGTNATGTCTTTCTTTTCGTACATCTGTTGCAAGAAATGNAATGCCANCTTCTGCTTTGGCGTTACATCCTCNTCGCTCATGCGGTGCGCAAGTCGCACGAGATCTATATCTCNAAANTTAAAACGNGATATCAGCTCAAGTCCGTANTGCGCNGCCTCTANNTCGTTGACCGGCTGCGCTTGCTCNGCCTCNATGCGATCGGCCTCGCCTTCTATCGATNGCTTAGTTGCAGCACCAAGATACGTCGCCGGTTGAGCCGTNCCTGTTTGNCTACTNACGAACCGCCGCGGCGCCTCTTGGAACACAGGTATCATCTCACGAGCTGAGTCGATAAACAGGCCACGCTCGTTTTCGGTCAGACCCTTNANCAACTGTTCCGCTTGCGCCTCGCGTTCTTCAAGCGGCGTCTCTANATCGATCTCTGTGTCATTGGCAATGACGTAGTCAACATCGTAGCCGGCATCTGCAATCGCTTGTCTGCCTTCTTCTGGCATAACCGGCATCTTGTCGGCTTCAGTGACGTACAGCTCGTCGGCGTCTTGTTGAAGCGGGCGCNGCCCAGGGATATCGATAATCAGCATNACTTCAACTCGTTTNCNTTNANAGNNTCTTNATATAANTNTNNCGCCTTTTTNCGATCGGCCTCTGTTTTTGGATCTTCGATATATTTCTCCAACGTTTCTAAATAAATNAGCTCNAGTGCTAAGCTTGAGGTTTTGCCTTTCAGTCTTNTTTTTGTNNCTTGCCTCACCTCTCTTACGTCTTCTGCCGTGTATGCCTGTAGCGNTTTATTTGGCAGCCCAAAGCGTGGNTTNGGTAGAGCTGTGAGACTTGCCTTCTTGCCCTCGGACAANCTATCGACCGCGCGCTGAAACGCTTCTAATGCATCGCCGCCATCTATNATTTCCGCGTCATAACTAGCCAGTATNGCCTCAGCNTTTTGGCGCGATCCTGGCAACAATTTATCGATAATCGAATTCGGCTTAGCGAGATTTNTAAGAACCNCACGGAATAGCTTTTCCTGTTNAACTTGTGGCGTNTTACTNAGCTCTTGCTCGGCAAACGCCTGTAGGGTTTTCTTTGTGCCAATCTCNANACTTCGNTCACCCCANACGTTGTCTAAGANTNTATCCATANCCTTCTTTGTTTNTGCNTNTCTAATNTCTATCGTGTATTGCGAAACGAGCGNTTTNGGTTCAGCGATAGGCACGCCTTTGTTTTCAATAGCTGAGATNAATCGAGAACGGTGNTTTTCGTCGATTANGCTGTTGCCGTATGCTTNTTCGACTTCTTCCGCCNTCAGCTCNGTTNNACCGTCNTGCTNNTTCTNCCTNGTCNATNGTGACGCGATTATAAAATTCNAAATATTTTNNGCGCTGATTGTCCTCTCTGTTTTNCNTATTTAACTTACGTTCAAGTTCTCTCTCTCTATTGCTTCTCGTCTCTAGCGTTTGCTNAAGTCTTTGCGCGCGCTCACTNAAATCTTGACGCGCGGTAACCGACAGGTCGGGGTATTTATTCGAGTTAATGTCATCAAATATCTGACGAGCGCCATNTGGCGTGGCGGCACCTGTCAGCAATTTTTCAACTTGNANCCGCGCTAAGCCCTGGATGTTTTTTTGNANTTCTGANCGNCGTTGTTCCGCGGTGAGGTAACCAATNTCTTCNAGATGTTGCAGCGGNNNTCTAATGCGCAANATCNATAGCNNTATTGCGCGCATCNTACCGNTTGGCATCNTTGNNATNTCTTTTNNCNNTTTCNGTNATACGNGTTCGCGTTCGAGCTATATGAGTTGATGCTTGTCGCTTACGAGCAAGCTGCCGAACAGTCGTCACGCCATCNGTCACCAAAGCCCTGGCTGTTCGCTCAAAGGCTCGNCGCGAGNTGCCNGTCGTAAACGAAAGCACCTCACCGNCTCTCGTTTTNAAACCGCCAGAGGTTATGCGNNTNAACTNCGGCTGCACTAAGCGGCGGAACTCATTCTCNGCTTTTACTGGATCGTCGTAACNNTGCACNGCNNNGCGTGCGTTGTTNATCTCTGTTTGGAGAGCGGTCCCGGCCTTACTGTTTTCCTCATCTGTAATAATTTGCTTTTGTATGTTNCCCCATNGCAGCGCCNNTCTGCTTNTCTGTTGCCCAAGCTCNGATANTGCCTNNCCTTCNGCCATGAACGGNCGCGGCATTNGCNTGGANNTTNATCGGGCGCGCNCCNNTATCACNGNTACGNGCATTGATNGCTGGCTTTTGNATAACGGGNATNNNCATTAGNNGAACAACATGGCGGTTGAAGATGCNGTGCCAAGCAAACTAGCCATAGCGCGCGTCCGCGCAGCGCGAGCTGTNGCCGCTCCTTCTGCGCGGGTAATCGCNGCAGCCATACGACGCTCNACGGCTTCNTCTCTNAAGACTTGNGCATCGACCGCGGCGTTGAATGCCGTGTTACGTATTTGCTCGTCAGCGCGTTGCGCACTTTCTAGCGCTACCTCTAGCGCTGTGCCGGTGCCGGCNACNACGCCGCTTGCATTAAANGCAGCTTGCTGGTCGGCGATAAACTCAACAGCGTCTTCGCGAAGGCGACCTTCTTCAACCTTCGACATGAANATACGCTGTTCNGCTTGCTGCTCNGCAACCTTCGCGTTTCGCTCTTGAANTTTAGCATTGTATTCCGCAATGCGCTGCGCAGAGTTGCCGGCTTTCGCNGANCCGCTGGCACCAATAATACCGCCCGCGACATTGGCACCGGCTGCAATNTATAAAGGNACTGACATTAGATTACCTTCGCGTAGCGCACNTAAGTCTGCGCCTTCAGGTCCGAAACTTGGCATCATGCCTTCTTCCTTCATTCCAACGAACTCTGCGAAACGTCTCGCAGTATCCCAGTCGGCGCGCACGTTNGACTGTATGCGCCGATANCCGCCTTGCTCAAAATAGCCGTCNAACAACTCACGCATNCCGCGGGCGACCGACACGGGGCGGCTCTGAATTGCATCGCTCACNACGATCCAAACCTCGCCGAGACCTTCCCAAATATCTATGATGCCGACACACATGGCCGGCTCGTCATCGATGAACACCGTCAGCGCTTNGCCGCTTTCCTCAATAATGCGCGCNTGNTCTTCCCACCTCGANGGGTCGTCGTGTTTNGCTAANATNGCNACCGCGTGTTCCGCGCGGAAATCGTCAACGATCAAAGACTTCAAGTCGCGCGTAAATGCCAAGCACGCTCATNGGCAGCGGCTGGTCTTGCTTCACAAAAACCTGNGCATCTGTGTCGTAGCCGTTGGGAAACTCNATCGTCTTATCGCCGGTNAACAAATCNAGNGCTTGTCCCATTTCATCNGCTGACGATCGAAACGGTATNAAGTCGTTATTGGTTGCNCTNGATCCAACCTTTGCGCCAACCGTGCGGAATAACCTCACAACAATATCGTGTATGCGNTTAATCGCGCCCTGGCTAACGCCTTGCGCGGACCCGCCTTCGATACGCATNGTTTTAAGAAGAGACGTATAGCCAAGCCCNATATGCGCNTTNGTNGCAGATCGATCGAGCGTGACTGCGCCAGACGACACTGTCTTGTTGGGGTGAGCTGCGCCGTCAGCAAGTATNGTAACGCTTTCGCCTTCTAGGTGCGTCAGCCCGCTTATCGTNGTCGCNGCGCTGCCTGAATATGTCANNCCGCTGTCAACGTAAAACGCATCGGATGCTGATGTACCAAAGTCAATATCAGATAGGCGCTCNATGTATCGCTTTGTGGCACCGTTGATGGTGCGCTGAACAACNACATACACTTCGTCTTCATCAAGATCGCCNGGCAAGACNGCTACGCTTTCGACAAGTGCGTTNGCTTGATTTGTTGTCGCNANGCGCGTTGTGTCGCTGCTTTCGATCGACAANAANCCAGTGCCCGCGCGTGNGGTTTCGGTCACAGTCACCACGTTCGCCGCGGGATTGGCAACGGTGAAGTCTGCGTGGGCATTAATGGCTGCCTGAATNTTGTCGGCGGTTGTGTTNTTGTCTGCGTTTGGNCGNAANCCAAGCGAGNTGCTTGGCGACGATGAGCCGGNNGCCTCACTCGTAAACGTCACTGANGTNCCGTCGCTTTTTGTCAGCTTGAGCGTTGTGCCGGTNGNAATGTTTGCAAAGTCCGTAACGGTTATCGTTGCTGCACCGCTGACGCCGGCGACAATGTGTCGGTGCCAGGCGACNACTTGCTCTTCACGGCGATACGTCATGCCGCATAGCTGCCCGTCNGCTCGCACCGCAAAGATTATGTTGTCGGGCTCTTGTTGCAGAGCTAACTCAATGAAACCGCCTTCGCTGACATGCTCAGACAAGATTGTCATGTCNGGTGCAATNAAACCGTCAACGTCAAAGTTAAATTGCAACTCTCNAATTTTGCGCTTGGCTCTTTGTAAAAACAAAACGGCACTGCCCGCCGTNACTGGNGACACGTTAGCTGTGCCATGCGTCGTTTGTCTCTTAATCTGAATATTNGTCGGNGTTATTGGATCNAGNTTNGACCCACTGCCNGCNGAGAACTCNGCGCCNGTCGTNAANACGATAAGAGTGCGAGAAGGCACCAGCGCTCGGATNACGTTTACCTGCGAGCTGGCTAAGGTAAAAACCATNGCGTCGGCATCGTCGGCNCCAGTNTTNAATTGATCAAAGCCACCTGACTCAGAAAAGAAAACTGTCTGTGGCTGGCTTAGCGTGCCGGCATACACAAGACGCTCTTCGAAGAAACAAATGGCGCCAGGAAAGCCGGTCGTCTCTGAGAAGGCACCTAGCGACCATTCGTCTGTCGCCTCCAGCGTACCTACAATCGTAAAAGATCCGCCGGCGCTTTCGTTTGTTAGATCGTCTGACGGTGCAGTCAGTATCGTGTCGTCTGTCACCTCGGCAATCAAAAATGTGCCGTTATTCGAACTCGTGCCGCTTACTGTAATTTTCTGCCCGACAACAAAGCCTTCGTCCTTGAAAGCTTTGCCGCTATCGACGATGCGATCGTTATGCTCGGAGCCGGTTGAACTTGGATCGCCCTCTGTGAAAGAAATCGTTGTCGCCGTGTACTCTGGCAACAGCTCAGCTTTGCCGTCTAAGTTTGCTTGCACCACAGCATTGACTTGCGTGGCACTTGTGAACGCCGAGATTTTTGCAAAGCCATCGTAGATTTTGACCAGGCGACCAACGTCTGTGCTGACAAACGTATCGGCGCTTGCTGTGAGAGTTACGGTGCCAGTGCGCGCGCTCGCTGTGATTGTTGTGTCGGTCGTGTTCTCGTCTAAGAACGGACCAAACTCGAAAACGACTTCCGTTAAAGTCCAGTTTACATCCGACGTTCTCGTAAGCTTCCGCGGCTCGTGATTGGGATGCACGATGAACATCGTATCAGCGCTCTGNGCAAATTTTAATTCNAACAGCTCNGCGGTTAGGTACGGCGTAGATATCTCAACGATCGAACCGCTATTTAAAATTTGNCCGCCGTTCTTGTAGAACCGCATATATTGGTTGCCGGCTTCAATTAGGTAAACTTGCTCGGTGTTNAACTCGAACGGAATTATTCGAGTTGATAGAGAGCTTGTTTTNACCTCGGCTATNAATTCTGTACCTGGTCGCCTCGTGACGCCGCCGTGCGGATGAACAATAAAATTTTCTAAATTGGTNACACCATTGCGATATTTGGCGAGGTCAACGCGACCGTCCAATCGTGGCGACAACTCGCCCGCNGTNAAGTTGGTGTGNGCNTGNGCGAGACGAGGCATTTANAGACGCGACTCCAAAAACAATTCGGACTCGATCGTGTCGGGCGTGCCTTCGGTCGCGTCGGTNAANCGAGCNTCGCGCANACGCGCCTCGTANATCGCGTTCATCTGTTGCTGCAAACCNAGACTGTTNGCTAANGGGTANGCAATGTCGGCGGCGATCGCAGNGCTGATCGTCTCAATCAACAAGGTGTCGTATTCGTTGGGGTCTGTTATACGCGCGACATATTTAATNTTCATTGCGTCTTCGTNCGACAAGAGCAAGCGACCTTCGATGGCATACTCGACGCCGTCGCTTTCGCCTTCGACTTCTAAGACNCGCANACAAAANGGATCNGCCGGCANCCCAAATTGGTTNGNATANTCCCAGCTCGGNGACGCGGTTTCNTTTGCTAATTCTGCCCNACGTATCAGGCTGTTCCACGGGTGNGATCGNAANACGCTATCGCGGATNAACTCAAANCGCTGATTGCATAAGCGCGCNGCNCGCGAGTCNTCNGTCAGACTAATGATGTTGCTNGCGCCCACCATGTTGAGAGCGCTGTTGCAGATATCAACGTCACTTGCCATCGGNATTCCTAAAAAGAAAAGGGGGGCNCAAGGCCCCCCTAATCATTAAGAGACAACGTAGTGAATGATGAAGGACATATCACCGGCGGTGCCACCAGCCGCGGCCATCGTCGCGGAGATGTAATAGTACCCACCAGGATCNGAACTGGCGCCAGCCAGCTCCCACATCTTTTTGCCAACGGTGTTAATGTCGNCGGCCTCGTGCCTCACATCGGCTAATGCACCGGCGTCTGCTACANNCGTAGCAAACTTGTCNTCGTCAACNACCACACCAGCGGTGGTNTAGATGCCGACGTTGAAGGTGCAGCTACCGCCCAGCGNGTCAGAGCCGATAAAGATATGCGGCACAGACGCGTTGCTCGGTATCATTGCGAGATGGACAATGTCGTCGTTGTCACTGTCGCCAGTGTCAAGCGCGACTGTACCCTGTGCTATACGCATAACGCCATGTAGCTGGGTAATGTCATTCATCTCAGGAGGNCTGGCTTCGAAGTTCGTCACCAGCGTACTGTTTTTAGTACCCATGATTTACTCCTAAGCGCTNTCGTCGCAATCGATAGAAACGACCTTTTCCTCTTCCATTCTGGTGCTACCAAAACTTGNGCAATAGTAGACCTGTGTGGAGTAGGATTTATCGGCACGCTCTTCGATGCGAGCTGTTACATCTTTGCCAACGGCAAGCAGCAATCCGTCTTGTGCGAAAGCAAAGCACTTACGAATGTTGCCCGTCTTTGACAGACGCGTTGAGGTTATAAAATCGAATCCCAAATACGANNTGATGCTNGCCTTGAGCTAAGGCTTTCACAGTATTGAANTCNGAACTTTTTACCTCGGTTGTGTTCAACAAAGCCGTGATCTGATCCGGCGATACCACAACATAACGTGGNATCGATGGATCAACNTCCGACTCNTCNAGCAGCTCCTTCGCTTCCAACAGTTTTGCAACCGTCATGTCCGCTGAGNCATCTGCGATCGTCTTNGTGAGCGCTTGGCTGCCAGCGCCAGCTTTGCCGGTCGAGGCCGATCCNGTTGCAGCGGCAATGATTTCNTCATCCATGCTGCGCGAGATCGCCGCGGCGGCTGCCTGGGCGTAGGTGCTGGTCGGATCTGCCAACAGCTTAATTTTATCGCTATCGTCAATCAAATCCGCCCACTCGTAGGTCTCCATNGTGACCATTCGNCGNGAGTGTGGTGTTTCAACCAAAGGTGTGTCTGCGTGGCGGCTNACNTTNTTTTGNGCCGCNACNGANCCTACCTGGTCGAAAAATGCCTTCTCGCCGGTCACCGACTCCTCNCGGACACTGCCGCGAAGCTTCGATCCGCGCTGCTGAGCAAGTAACGTNATCGTGTTACTGAANTGCTGAACAAACGCGGTAGTGATCTGCGTACTCATTACACAAATACTCCGGTTAAGGTTTCAGGATGTTTCGGTCAGCTACCCGNAAGACGGACTTACCTTCGNTTTNCGCCCGATCGGCGACTTGTCTTACAAGCTTACAACAGGAC
This sequence comes from Fidelibacterota bacterium, assembly GCA_002712165.1. Taxonomy (GTDB): domain Bacteria; phylum Pseudomonadota; class Alphaproteobacteria; order Rhodospirillales; family Rhodospirillaceae; genus UBA11612. The sequence continues at coordinate 6,002 of PASS01000084.1, read as the reverse complement.
CGCGAACGGCTACCCTGCTACACGGCTAANCGCCGTATATCTCTTCGTACAAGCGATTGCGCTCCGATACGAAATAATCATGTTGGGGATGCTTCCGATCCCACAGCGGCCCATTGGGCGCTTCAATCTCTACAAGCTTGGCNTTNGCCTCGTCAGGCGTAATCGAATTATCGCTACGCTCGCCGACGAACTCGTCCTCACTTACACGCTCGCGAATGAACGTGCCGACGTTGACCATCGCGCGAATGAAGTCAGGGTGATCGCCNAGCGATCGACCATCTGCCAAAACGATTTCTGTAATCTCTTCATTNCCAAACTCAGTGACAACGCTATTNGCTACGCCCAAGCGATCNTCNAACGCGTTGCCATACTCCTTGCGCAGCTCGGCGCTAATCTCATCACGCATCAACTCAAGATCGGGGCCNGCCTCTTCGGCTTGCTGACCTGCCATTTCGTTGTAGGCCGACATNAGCTTTTGCGCTTGCGCATTGTTCAGGCCGATATCNTGCGCCGTTTCTTTAAACCAACCAACCAGGTTCTCGTCCGCACCCTCGCCCGCATCCAGCTCGTACTGGTCGCCCGTCTCCGGTCTGCCCAGCCGGTCGTACACTTCCGCCCAGTCGTCGTCGCTCGCGTACTGCCCCGGCAAAGCTATCTTGTCNNTGCCGATCATGCTGCTTGCGTTGACGTAAGCTTTCGCNAGGTTNTCGACGCTTTGTATCGGCTCCAACGTGNNNTGATCTCTCAACTCGTCTGATAATTGATTTCTCCAACTGTCTTCCTCAGACGATGCTACCGGCGCCTCTTCTTCCGCCGACATCGCTACCTGTTCTTCAGACATCGCTGTCCTCTCTCTGTGGTTCGTCGCGCATGAGCGACATCAAAAACAAAACAACAGAGCGTTGCCCCTCCCGGTAAGCGCTCTCGTATGGGTCTGTCGAAAACGTGGGCGCATAAAATCCGTAGCGCGCCTTGAGATCTTCAAGTACGTGCTGCCCCTCGTCTGTGTTCAAAAGAAGCTTCGCGTCGTCGCGAAGCGCTTTGACCTGTTCAGGCGTCATACCGGCTCAACGCCACCAATCGCCTTGATGGCCGGCGCCACCGCGCCCAGGCTCTGCGCCGTCTGTTGCGCTTGCTGCATCTGCATCATCATCTCTTCCTGGGCTGCGCGCTCATCGCGCGCTAGGCTGACCTCGCCCTCGCCCTTCGTCACCGACGCCGGTATGCTCAACGTCTTCAGCATGTGTCGGACAAGCCCATCGACATCGAGGTGATCGAAGACGCCGGCGTCCACGCTCGCGATCGGCGCCAGCAACTCGAAGAGACGCATGATCGATTGCACGTCTGTCTGTCTCTGCGCCTTTGCCATCGGCGAGACGTACTCAATATCGAAGCTTCTGCCCTGGATAATATCAGGCGGATCTGGGAACTGACGCTGCCGCTGTAGCAAGGCATAGACGCGTTCTATCATGGGCTGAAGCAGCTCTGCCTGAAGCCGTCCCATCAATGGACCCATCAAGCGCATTTTCTCTTCATTCTTGAGAATAGCTTCTGTAGCCGTCATCTGAGGGCCATTGCCCATCAGCAATTGATCAACATAGAACGCCTGGCGAATAGCCTCGCGCCGCTGTTGCTCAACGTTCAATCCCAGCGGATTGTTGGCGCCAATGTTCAACGGCTCAATTCGGTCACGGCTGCCGCTACGATAATAGTTCAAGCCGCCCGGTCGCGTGCGCACAGGTAGAACGAAACCATAGTCTGGCACCATGAGCGGGGGATCGACTTGCTTCTGCGCCGCCGCGATCGTCGTCTTACTCATGGCGTTGATCATGGCGGTATCAGGCAACGCCGTCATCGCCGGTGACCTTCCATAACCACCCTCGTCGCTCGATGACTTCAGAAACCGCGGGCAGACGTAAGCAAACTCGTCGAAGCCGCCTTCGCGCAATACGATCTTTTGCTTCGGCTCGATGTAGATGCTGGCAAATGGTTTGTTGGCGGCATCGATGCGCTGCGCATCTCGATCGTCGCGCGGCATGACAATGTGAACGACAGTAATCTCGTCGTATGGATCTTTGGCGAGCTTCTTCCGCATCTCGTCGCCGATCGCGTCCTCACCAAACTGACGCACAAGGCTGCGCAAGTTCATCTTGAACTCACGATAGACGGTATCGATGCGCCCCAGCTCGTCCTCGGCGACATAACATTCGCTGATATGTCGCGTGGCAAAGCGAACGCCATTATTCTCTGGCGCGTTCGTTATGAACATCACGCCCGTGCCAAACGTCACCAGGTCATGGTACAGCTCGTGGACTTGCTCGGAGAAGTTCGACCGCTGAAACTCGCGATTCATTATCTCGCTGACTTTCTCTAGATACTCTAGAGCCTCGTCATCCTCGTTGTATTCGCGGTCCATGTATGCCAATTCGAACCAGGCGAGGTTGGGATTGGTCAGCATGCCGTGAAGTGACGCAGACAACATCTCTGCCGCGTGAATTGCCGTGCCGTCGTAAACCAACTCCATGCGCTTGGCACCCGGCGTGCGCTTGCGCGTCACGTTGCCCTTACGCGGCACGATGTAGTCCGCTATCTGTTGCCAATGCTCTTCCCAGGTACCGCGGACAGACTTGAGCTTGTCCAGGCGCTTGAGAAGAGCTACGGCGCGATCGTCGGCTGCCATTACTGCCCTAACAATGTTTTGGTGTCAGTGGTGCCGGCAGCGCCTAATACACTCGGCTGCCGCGCTTGTGTGCCCATACCCGTGCGTACACGCTTCATCGCCTTGCGCTTCTCAGCTTCACGCTCACCCGCTTGCACCGCTGGTGCGGGACGCACCACCGGCTTAGGCTGCACAGGCGGCGGGGGTGGCGGCGGCGGCGAAGGGCTCGAAAATACACTTCCCATTACGTACCTCTCGATGCACTGCCCAACAAACTTGGCGACCTAGTCTCAGGCTCTGTCGTCAAGCCCACGCCGCTCGTTGCGATCGTGCTGCTTCTGCCCTTGCGCCGGCGAAGATCGGCACGCACATCATCCTCAACATCTGTGTCGGGGGGCTTTACAGCCGGTGGGGGCGGAACGGGCGGCACGGGCGGTAGTGGCGCGGGTTTCGGCGCCTTTCCGAATAAAAAACTCATGCTACTGCACCAAACGGGTTGTAGTTGTTGTCAGCGATCGGCGGCAGTCGCCGATCGGGGTCTCGCTTGCTTTCCATGCCCACCGCCATCGTGCGAAAGGCGTCGGCGGCATGTGATGACCAATCGTGGACCGGCTGATCGCGGAACGTGCGATTTCGCTCTGACCAGGCGCGGTGGTAGTGACGCAGGGCTTCCAAGCCCTGGCGGCAGTTGTCGCGATCGAAGTAACAGCGCGGGATCAACATGCGGACAGCGTGGATGCCATCCTCTACAGGTATCCGAGAGACGGTGCGGAAGGCGATCCCCAATTCATAAGCCATTTCTCGTCGGGATTTTCCTGTACCCAGCTCTCGGACCTCAAGATCATGCGGACCATAATGCGTTCCGTACAAATATTCTTTGTGGTCGAGCATGCTTGCATAATGCGGCAAGCCCTCTCCGCGGTTCTCGTAATAATCGATAACGTGGATCTCGCCGCGGCCTACTTCTTGCGTAAACCAAATCGACGTATAGTCATGCATGCCGAGATCCCAATACGTGTCCACGCGGAAACGCGGATCGTAGGGCACGCTGGTGATGCGCTCCTTGTCGTCAGCCGCTTGCAGCTCCTTCCCAAAGACGCTGCCTGGGACATTTGCCACAAACGAACATTCGAACTCTTGCAGATACTGGCTTTCGGTCATTGTCGCACGCGCCGCTTCCAGCTCGTCGTCGTCCACAATGCCTGTGTCGCTCGCCTTGTACATGGCGCGCGCCCAACCCTTATTGGTGGCAGCCGCTTCCCATAGCTCGAAGAAATAGTTGTGGCCTTGCGGCGTGGAGATGAAGGCGCACGATCCCTTCCTATCCGACAACGCCGGTCGGATGATCTCAGGAAAAATCGACTCCGGCATACTTGCCACTTCGTCCATAACCACAAAGTCGCTGTAGATACCGCGCAAGCTGCTCGGGTTTTCAGCCCCCAAGAGCGTTATGCGGGCGCCCGTAGGCAGATCGCAACGCAGCTCTGTCTCGTGATACTTCGTTCCTGGTATGCCGCTCGTGAACGTCTTGAGATAATCCCAGGCGACCAGCTTTGATTGGCGGTAAGTCGGACTTACATAATGCAGACGCGGGTTGGGCCGCGTCTCCTCGATGGCGCGCTTGATCATGTGGTTGATCATGCACACCGTCTTGCCAAATCGACGATGCGCCACCACTACGTTGAAGCGATTGGTGTCGAGCATCGCATGAAGATCTCGTTGCAATGGCCGCGGCGTGTAGCCGATATCGATCGTGGCTTCAGTCAATGTACTGTATCGCTCTCATCGTAATAGTGCGGACTTTCGTAGGGCGCCATGAGCATCTTGAGAAAAAGCTGCGCGTCGTCGTTGTCCTCAAAACCGTCGAAGAATACGGCCAAGCGTGTGGTGCCGTCTGGCGCTACTACGCAATAAGCGCTGTACATTAGCGGAACCGCCTTGTTCGTTTCATGATGCTCTCCGGCTGTTTCGAAAACTGCTTGCCGGCGCGCTTGTCCTTGCGCTTCTTTGCCGTCGTTGCTGCATACTGTTGCGGCGATAGCGACTTGATTGCCGCCTCTGGCAGATAGCGCTCGCCCGTCTCACTGCTCTTCTTGCCGCTCTTCGTGCGCCATTTTTGATCGCCCCAGTTTTTGAGGCTGCGCTGTGGGGCCTTCACGTATAGCCCCCACCCTTCGCCTTGTACTGCTTGGCCAAAAGCTGCGCCTTGCGCGCTGACCATTTGCCGGCGGCGGTGCCCTGTACGGCGCGCCCCATGATCGACTTAAACAAGCGCTTCCGCATCCCAGGCTTTGTGTAGTTGCCGGCTTTGTTGACGCTACTTTTTGCCATCTTTCTTTTTCTTGTTTCGACGCATTACGGAAAAATCCTTGCCGTCTAGCTTCTTCTTTGGATCGGCCATAGCCGCCATCTTCTTCTGTTTCATGCTGTAGTGACCGGGCATTACTTTTTATTCCTTTTGCTGATTGCGGCGGCCTTGCGCTTGGCGTCCGCCTTAGATGAGGCGCCCCACGCTCGGAGAGAGAGCAACAACCGGGTGGGGCGCCCTTTCGAGTCACGCTCCGGGCCCTTCATCGAGCCCATGCGCGCCAGGAAAGAAGCTCGTCGGGGGTTGTCGCCTTTCTTAACTGGTGCCTTCAGGTTGCTGCCGGGGTTCTCACGCTCGTAGCTACGGCGCCCCTTTTCGTTCAAGCCGCCCTTCGGGTTCTTGCCGGCCTTGCGTTGCCAGGCGCTCATTTGCGCTTCCTCGCTAGATTGGCGGCGCGGGACATGGCACGCAAATTGCCTGGGCGGTTGTCCAAGGTGTTGCCATTTTTGTGGTCTACGTCTTGGCCGTCGCCCTTCTTGACGCGGCCCTGCTTCATAAGGCTATAGCGGGCGCGATTGCGAGCGGCGCGCTTTGCTTTGCGCTCGCCGGTTTCGCGGGCGTATTCGGATTTGTAGTTTCTCATTTCTTCAACGTGGCGCGGTTGGTGCGCGCGTTATAGCTGTAGGCGCCTGGAGAGCGGCCTGACGACTTGGCGGCGCGGTCCTTGGCGCGGCCCGCCGCGCCCATGATCGATCGGCGCTTGCCCTTCTCAGTAAGCTTGCGAGTGCCCTTCTTCAGGTTGCCGGTTTTCTGCAATGCGGCTGTTGCCGCGGCGTATGGATTGCGCGCGCCCTTCGTCTTCATTTGCGAGACTAGGCGGTCGTATATATTCGGCATCGGGCCTCAGTGAGCGTGAGCCTCAGTTGTGAACGGGTATATGTAGTAGACAACCGGCGGGCGGTTCTGGGGGGGTAGGGGTGCCGCGCAACGAAAACCGATCGACCGCCCTGGGACCGACGCAGCGCGCCGCGGCTG